>JBPYEF010000308.1:0-9943 GCA_051985875.1 Hyphomicrobiaceae bacterium | reverse complement strand
GATTGCCGCTGGCGACGACGGCGCCGCGTTCTTCTCGTTTGGCACCAACGATCTGACGCAGACCTGCCTTGGCCTGTCGCGCGATGACGCAGCGCCGATTCTTGCCAACTACGCGGAGCGGGCGATTTTCGAAGTCGACCCGTTCGTCTCGATCGATGCGCACGGTGTCGGCGAGCTGGTGCGCATCGGCACCGCGCGCGGCCGCGGCGTTCGCCCGGACCTGAAGATCGGCGTGTGCGGCGAGCACGGCGGCGACCCGGCCTCGATCGCGCTCTGCCAGGAGGCGGGGCTCGACTACGTGTCCTGCTCGGCGTTCCGCGTGCCGGTAGCGCGCCTGGCGGCCGCGCAGGCGGCGATCAGAAAGCAACGCGCAGACGGTTAGCGCAGCTCACGCGCGGCCCGATTTGACCCGCACCCCCGGCGCCAGCCGCTCGAGCAGCACGTCCGGGCGGAAGCGGAACAGCCGCGCCGGCCGGCCGCCGGTGCGCAGCCGATGCTGGCCGGTGGGTTCCACCAGGCCTCCGGCCTCGACCAAGCGGCGAAAGTTCTGCTTGTGCAGGTGCGGGCCGAGAATCGCCTCGACCGTCTTCTGCAGCTCGTAGAGCGTGAACGTGTCGGCCATCAGCTCGAACACCACCGGCTGCCATTTGATGCGTCGCCGAAGCTCGCCGACGGCGTTGGCGAGCAGCCGGTTGTGGTCGCCGGTCAGGGGATGCTGCAGCCGCGGCAGCCGCGCCAGGAACGAGACCGACGCCGCCGGCCCAACCAGGCCGGCCTCGCACAGCAGCTCGTAGCGCTCAAGGACCTTCTCCTCGTCCCAGGCGGCGCCATCGAGGCCGAAGGCGATGCACACCCGCTGGCTCCGGTCGCGCGGATCGAGCGGTGCATGTGCTTCGCACGGCGGGTCGGCGAAGCGCGCCCAGGCCCTCAGCCCGGGCTCGATCTCCTGCGTCAGACAGTCGGGTTTGCCGCGCCGCCAATCCTCCCACGGGAGGTAGGCATACCAGCTGCGCCAGGCGGCGCCACCGTGATCGCTGCTCTGCTCCGGGGCGACCAGGGCGAGGTAGCAGATGGCGATGCTCGCCGGTGCAGGCGCGGCGGCGGCGGTGGGCCGCCGCCGGTCGCCGATCGTGCACAGCTGCCGCGCGGCACCGAGGGCGATGCCGGTTTGGCTTGCCACGCAGTTGGCGAGGCCCGCCTCCAAAGTCGCATGCTCGCGCGGCGAGAACGGCCCGCACGGCAGCGCCCCATCGCCCACACGTTCGGAACGCGCGGGGATGATTGCGACCATCGGCTCGTCCTCGCGCATGGCAAAGATCGCTGCACTGAGGGCGACGGTCACCCGCTCGGACAGCGCAGAAGCAGGGGACTGCGCCGCGTGCGAGGGAGCATCCTCCTGGCGCGCCGGCGTGCTCATCAAGATCCTCGAAAGCCTCAAGGTTTCCAAGCCTCTCCGGCTATTCCCCGATCGTGGCAATTTTCGGCACCGTGGCCGAGGTGCGGAGCGCTTGCAGCCCTTAATCGGACTGATCGGCCGGCAGAGCGAACGGCACGGCCTCGCTAGCGTAGTGGCCTGGGCCGATCGCCAGAATGGCGCTCAGCATGCGCCCGTTGCGGCCAAGCGCGTGGTCGGCGATCTCCACCATCAGCCGATTTGGTTGCGCGGTTGGCGAGGCCTGCCGCAGCCGCCTGGCGATCGCCCGTTCTGAGGTGTGCGGGTTGATGGCGCAAAGCGCGGTGAACGCCGCCGCCGTCGAGCGGCTGATACCAGCCCAGCAATGCACGACCATCACTCCCTCGCCGCCCCAGGCGTGTGCAAAGGCGATGAGGGCGGCGATATGCGCCTGCGAGGGCGCGACACAGCCGGCCATGGCCGCGCTGATGTCGTGCAGCGCTAGGCGCAGGTGCTTGTCGGGTTCGATGCCTTGCGGACGCACGACGGCGATCTCGTCCTGCAAACAGGTGACGAGCCGGCAGGCGTTGTTGTGGGACACGATGCGGGGAACCGCCGAAAACGGGCACACGAGAATGCTGCCGCTGCGGTGGCCTCGCTCGCCCATGCTAACCATCCGCGTACCTCATTGTTCACAAAGCGCCCGGAAGCGGGCGAGGAATTGCGCCTGGGCGCTGGCCACCGGCAGCGCATGCAGCACCGCAAGGCGGTCGTGCAGCGCGTGCGGGACGTTGCGCGGTGCACCGAAGTAGCGGTTCGCCTCGGCGGCGGTGAAACCCGCAAGCCGCGTAGCCTCGTAAAAGGCCGCGACCCGGTCGGCGGTCTTGATCGCCGCGGCGATGTCGGCCGGCACCGGTTCGGGCAGCCCGAAGCGACGATGGATGGCCTCGAGCAGCCGGTTCTCGAAGGCCTTGTAGTCGAGGCCGATGGCGGCCTTGAAGGGACTGATCAAATCGCCAATGACGTATTCCGGGGCGTCGTGCAACAGCGCCGCCAACCGCCAGATGCGGCTCAGCGCCGGATTGAGGGAAGCGGCGATCTCCTCGACGAGGAGGGCGTGCTGGGCGACCGAATAGGCATGCTCACCGAGCGTCTGCCCGTTCCAGCGGGCTACCCTGGCGAGGCCATGGGCGATGTCCTCGATGGCGATGTCGTCGGGAGAGGGATCAAGCAGGTCGAGGCGGCGCCCGGACAACATGCGCTGCCAGGCACGCGTCGCTTGCCCTTCCTCACCGTGCTGGCTCATGCCGGACGGCCGGTGGACAGCCGAAATGCGCGCTGTAGCGCGGCGCATGCGGCATAGCGATGGCAGCTGACGAGATGGTCGTTGACCATGCCGGTCGACTGCATGAACGCGTAGACCGTCGTCGGCCCGACGAAGCGGAACCCGTGCGCCTTCAATCCCTTGGAAATCGCGGTCGAAGTCGCGGTGATGGCCGGAATGGTGCTGGCCGAGCGGTGGCGGTTGATCTGCGGCCGGCCATCGAGGTATCCCCACAAAAATGCGGCGAAGGAGGTGCGCGTACGCAACTGCAGCAGCGCCCGGGCGTTGGCGATCGCTGCCTCGATCTTGCTGCGGTTGCGCACGATGCCGGCATCGCCCATCAGCCTGGCGATTTCGCGCGCGCCGTAGCGCGCGATCCGCGCCGGCTCGAAGCCGTCGAAGGCGCGGCGAAAGTTCTCGCGCTTCGCCAGGATGGTTCGCCACGACAGGCCGGATTGGAAGCCCTCGAGCACTATCTTCTCAAACAGCGCACGATCGTCGCACAGCGGCACGCCCCACTCCTCATCGTGGTAGCGCGCATACTCGCGATCGGCGCCGCGCGCCCACGGGCAGCGGGCCGGTTCGTTGGCGCTCATGGTGCCATTCCCGGCGCGACACCGGAAAAGAGCGGCTCGGGAAACAGCTCCGCGGTGGCCCATGCCGGACGACGCAGGGAGATGGCGATGCCCGCGGCCAGCAAGGCATCGCCCTTCGTCTGCGCCTCCGCGGCCCGATCGAGGCGCACCATGGCGAGCCCCTGGGACCCGGCAACCGAGCCGACGGTGCCGATCACCGCCGTGCCGGCGGTGATCGGCACGCCCGCTTGCAGCGGCTGTTGCGCTGCAATTGGCACCACGCGCTTGCGCACGATGGCCCGGTGCTGCATGCGGCTCACCACCTCTTGCCCGACGAAGCACCCCTTGGTGAACGATACCCCGTTGAGCAGGTCGAGATCCGCTTCGTGCGGAAAGGCGTCGCCGAACCGGTAGTCCCTGCCCCCCTCGGGCACGCCCAGGGCGATGCGGTGAGAATGCCAATCGCCGCACTCAGCGCCGAGCTCGGTGCGTAGACGGACGATGTCGCAGCCGGCGGGCGCAAGCATGCGCACCCCAAGCGCCACAAGCCGCGGGTCACGATAGCAGGGAAAGGGCAGCCGCGTGGGCGATGCCTCTCCCCAGGCGACGAGCACGCAATAGTCCGCACTCGCGTCGGCGATCGTTACCTTGGCGCGCAACCGGTAGAGGGAAAGACGGTTGGCGAGCTCGGGTGCGGTCTCGCGCTGCGTTTCGAGCAGGAAGCCGTCGCCGGTCCGCACGACGCAAAACTCAAATAGAATCTTGCCCTGCGGCGTCAACAGTGCGGCGTGCACGGCGGGCGCGCTTTCGAGCACACCCATGTCGTTGCTGATCACGCCCTGCAGCAAGCGTGCTGCATCGTCGCCGGCAACGCGCACGACGCCGCGCTCGGCAAGCTGCGCTAGCCGGTTCATGGGCGTGCGCGCCGCGGCTGTGCGAGACGCGGCACGCGCTGGCGAGTCGGCAAAGGGGTCATTGTCGGGCTGTTCACCAATGCTGGCCTGGCCATGGGGTCCCGGATGGCGGGGTCCCCGCCGCAACAGGTAGGCGCGGGCAGCGGAGGCGACAAGCCGCGGGTGCGTGCCGCTCCGCTTGCCTGCCGCGGCGTTTTCCTCACGGGCTCCTCACAGATCTCACAGGCGCCGCTCCCCCGGCGGCGCGGCGGCCTTGTTCGTGCCGACCTGCTCCGCGACGCGGCGCTGCAGATCCGGCGGCAGCCTGGCGACCACCGTCACGACCGTGCCGATTTCCGCGCGCGAGGCCAGGTCGATGACGTAGCCGTTGAGCATGCGAAAGCAGCCGGAAGACGCGGCGCGACCGATCGACTTGGCGTCGTTGGTGCCGTGAATGCGATAGAGCGTCTTGCCGAGGTAGAGGGCCATGGCGCCGAGCGGGTTCTTGATCCCCCCCGTCATCTTCTCGGGCAGGCGGTAATCGCGCTCGCGCATCTCCTCGGGCGGATACCAGTCCGGCCACTCGGCCTTGCGCGATATCGTCTCGGTGCCGGTCCAGGCGAAGCCCTCGCGGCCGACGGAGATCGGATAATAGAGCGCTTCGTTCGCCGATAGCACGAAGAACAGCTGGCGCCCGGCGGTGTCGATGACAATGCTGTGCACCGGGAACGAGCTCGAAAAGGAGATCGTGCGCGGGGTGCGTGGGGCGATCGCCGGACGTTCCCCGCCCGACAGCACGCCGGGGGGACCAAAGCGCGGGGCGTCTTCGTCATCCGACCAGGGGCCGCCCCAATTCCGCGGGGAGGGGGCTCCGTAGTAGGGCCGCGGATAGTAGCCGCCGTACGGCGGGCCATAGCCGCCGTACGGCGAGCCGTAACCGCCACCATACGGCGAGCCGTAACCGCCGCCGTACGGCGAGCCCCAGTACTGGGCGTGCGCGAGCGTGGGCAGCAACAGCAACGGGGCGGCGATCGCCA
Organism: Hyphomicrobiaceae bacterium; assembly: GCA_051985875.1. Lineage (GTDB taxonomy): Bacteria > Pseudomonadota > Alphaproteobacteria > Rhizobiales > Hyphomicrobiaceae > AWTP1-13. The sequence continues at coordinate 4,721 of JBPYEF010000308.1, read as the reverse complement.
GCAGGCGTAGGGCGAGCCCCTGCCGCGCGCGGCCGGAGCGATGCCGCTCCCCGGCGGAGGACTTAAACGCGTGCTCTCGGAGTGCGTCTACGCTCAGCATGGGAGTCACCGGCTAGGGTTGCTTGCGGAAGGAATGCCACGTACCATCGGCGCCGATCGCCACGCGCCAGAAGGTGTAACTGCCTGCGGTGCGCATGGCCTCGACGGCGGCGGGAGAGACGAGGCGCAGCAACTCGACCTCCTGTGCGGGGGTGAGGCTGGCAATGGGCACTTCGGCAAAATACGGCCACACGTAGACGCGCGCGTTCTCTGTGTCGCGTCCGCGCGTGACGGTCACGTACCCCGCGTCGAGGATTGAGGCGAGGATCGCGAGAATCTCGCGGCCGTGGCCATCGCCGGAGATCTGGCGCCAATAGGCGACCGGATCGCGAACGGGTCCGGCGCCGAGATCGGGCTTGAGTTCACTGAGCTCGTAGGCGTGGCGCAGATCCTCAATCTCCCCCGAGCGCACCGCCTCGAGGATGGCGGCGCGCATGTCCAGCACCGCGCCCGGTAGGGTATCGGTGTCGTAGGCGATCTTCGGCGCGGCGGGCGGCGCAGCGCGCGCTTGCGCCGCAGGTGGGTCGTTCGCCTGATCGCTTAGGCGCTGCGACCAAGCAGGATCGACCGGCCCAAGGCAATGGACAAGGGGTAGCAGCGCCACTAGGAATAGCCAGAGCATGCGCGGAGCCGCCACTACGTCGTGCCTCATCGGGAAGTTTCCCCTGCACGGGCGTTTGCCTGCGGGTGGGCGCTCGATTGTCCAACGCGCGTCGGGGAAAGCACGCGCCCGGAGCCATTCTGAGGACCTGAAGCGGCCGTGGCATACATTCCCAATCCCTTCATCATCCCCGTTGGCATGGTCATGGGCATTCTATTGGCGATGCCATTCGGCCCCGTCAATCTGCTTGGCATCCAGCGGGCCATGGAGCGCGGCTTTTTTGGCGGCATGGCGGCGGGGATCGGCATCATGGCCGGCGACGGGCTGATCGCCCTCGCTGCCGCGCTCGGCGTCAATGCCGTCTCGGGGGCCATCCGGCAGTATCGCACGGCCATCCAGATTCTCGGCGGGCTCGCCCTGCTTGGCGCTGGCCTGAAGCTGTATTTCACGCGGGCCGCGGTGGCGACCGATGCGCAGGGCGCCAAGGCATCGCTCTTCGACTACATCTGGGATATCCCGCAAACCTTCTTTCTGACCATCACCAACCCCGGTGCGCTGCTGGCGTTGATTGCCATCTTCGGCGGCGTCAGCTCGTTCGTCGAAGTCGAGTCCTATATTGACGCATTCACGATGGTGGCGGCGATCATGGGCGGCAGCTTTCTTTACTGGTTTGTCGTCTCCCAGTTCATCGCCACCATCCGCCATCGCCTCGATGTCGTCCGCCTCGGGCAAATCAACCATATCGCCGGCCTGGTGCTGATCGGCTTTGGTTGCGTGCTGATCGGCGAGATACTGATCAAGCGCCCGCGGTTTTGGTAGGAAGTGCTGAGCCGCGCTACGCCAGGCGGCGTGCCCCGTGCAGCGAGAACTCACCCTTGTGCACCCGCGGACCGAGGCCATTGACCAAGGAGACCACCGAATCCTCGCCGAATGCGGCGACGAGCTCGGTGAGTGCCGTGTAGATTGCCGCATAGGCCAATAACTCGGAGGCGATGCCCGTTGCCAACGCCTCGTCCCACGCTTCGAGGATGTAGTTCAAAGCCTCGACGCGCCGATCGTCGCTGTCGCCCCCGCGCAGTCCGAATGCGTGCATCCCGCCTCTCCCCGTGCTGCAAAAACGGCCCTACCGGCGCCGCGGCGCTGTTCATGCGGCATCGCGCGCGCCCCACGTCCCTATCATGGCGCGCGCCGCAAGGTGTCCCCTACAACGCTGAAGGGTTAATGGCCGGGCAGAGCGTCGTTCCCGTCAGGGCACGGATTTCGTCAGGCCGTCGGCGATGTCGGCGCCCTCGGCAAGGAAGCGCGTGATCGCCGTCTGTGCCGACGCGGTGCAGGCGCTGTAGGTGCGGCTGTAGCTGCGGTAGCCGTTGTTGAAGCTGCGCGTCAGCTTGGCGCGACGCAGAGCCGAGGTTCCCTCCGCTTCCATCAGCTCGCGCATGCGATCGCGCCAGAGTTGCCCGTCGTTGGCCCCGCACAGCTCACGCAGGTAGTGCACGGCCCCCAACACCTCGCACAGCCGCATGAGGCGCTCATCGTAGGGCTTGCTGTCGGGTGGCGTGATGGAGCTCTGGCCCGATGCCCCAGCGCTCGCCACGAGCGTCGCCAGCGCCGCGAGGCCCAGGAACCGCAGTCTCTGCATGGGCGCGCATTCTAGAGCGCTTAGCCGATTGGGCAAGCGGCGCGCTGATGCCGTACCAAGCAGTTCACGGTGCGATTTGGGACCCCGGCTGCGCTGCTCCCACAATCAGGGCGTGCGCGCGGCGGACGAGAGCGGCGAGGCCTTCGGTCAGCGGATAGCGGTCGAGGTCGGAAACGGCAACGAAGCGCGCGCTTGCGGCGTCGTCTCGCGCTACGGGTTCGCCCGCCCGCCATCGCGCGCAGTAGACGACGATCAGATAGTGGGCCGTGAGGCGGTGCTCGCGATCGCGCAGCAGCACCTCGTGGACGTCGAGCAGGCGGGGCTCCTCGGCGCTGACGCCCGTTTCCTCCAGCGTCTCGCGCAGGGCCGCTTCGCGCGCCCGCTCGCCGGGCTCGATGTGCCCGCCGGGCAGGCTCCACAGCCCCTGCAACGCCCCGGCACCGCGAGCGATGAGCAGGAGGCTGTCGCCGCGGAATACCGCCAGGCTGGCGGCGCACCTCGGCCAGGCCGCAGCGCCGATCTCGCTTGCCATCTGCACACACTAGTCGCCGAGCACGGCTGCGGGCAAGCAACGGCAAGGGAAGGCGGCAGGCCCGCCGGACCACGGCGTGCGCTACAAAACTGCGCCTCGCCCGCGGGAGTGTGCCTTAGAGCAGCTTTCCGGGATTGAGGATGCCGTTGGGATCGAGCGCCCGTTTGATCGCCCGCATCAGGTCGAGCTCGACCGCTTGCTTGCTGCGTGCCAGCTCGGCGCGCTTCAACTGGCCGATGCCGTGCTCGGCGGAGATCGAGCCGCCGAGAGCAAGCACGATGTCGTCGACCGCGCGCGACACCTCCCCCCAGCGCGCCAAGAATTCGGCCCTCGCCATCCCCGGCGGTTGGGCGATGTTGTAATGTACGTTGCCATCGCCGAAATGCCCGACGGCCAGCGGCCGCGCTCCGGGGCAGAGGCGCGCGATCGCCGCGTCGGCCCGGGCGACGAATGTGGGGATCGCCGCGACCGGTACGGCGATGTCGTTTTTTATATTACCGCCCTCGCCCTTCTGCGCCGCGGAGAAGGATTCGCGCAGGCGCCAGAATGCCTGCGCCTGCGCCAGCGATCGGGCGACGGCCGTATCGCTTATCACGCCCGCGGTGGTCGCCGCCTCGAGCGTCTCGATCAGCAGCCGCTCGGCCGTGCCATCTGCCTTGCGCGCCGAGGTCTCGAGCAGCACGTACCACGGGTGGGCGCCGGTAAAGGGATCGCGCGTTCCGGGTATGTGGCGGAGCACGAAGTCGACGGCGATGCGGGGCATGAACTCGAAGGCGGTGAGGGCATGTCCGGCGATGTTTTCCGCGAGGTTGAACAGTGTCAGCGCACCCTCAAGGGTGGGGAGCGCGGTGAATGCCGTCGCCTTCTCCGCCGGCTTGGGAAAGAGCCTCAAGACCGCCGCCGTGATGACGCCGAGCGTCCCCTCCGAACCGATGAACAGATCCCTGAGGTCGTAGCCGGTGTTGTCCTTCTTCAGTGCCTTCAGGCTGCTCCACACGCGGCCGTCGGCCAACACCACCTCCAGGCCGAGTACCAGCTGGCGGGCGTTGCCGTAGGCCAGCACGCCCGCGCCTCCGGCGTTGGTGGCGAGGTTGCCACCGATCTGGCAGCTGCCCGCCGACGGCAGGCTCAGGGGAAAATGCCGATCGACGCGGTTGGCTGCCGCCTCAACCTCGGCGAGCGTGAGCCCGGCCTCCACCGTCATCGTGTGGCCGACCGGATCGAGGTCGCGTATCCGCCGCAGGCGCGCCAGGCGCAACAGGATCTCGCCGTTGTTGGGGGTCTGACCGCCGACGACGCCGGTGTTTCCCCCCTGCGGCACGACCGGCAGCGCATGCGCATGGGCGAGCGCCAGGATCTGCGCCACCTCCGCGGTCGAGCCCGGCTCGAGCACGATCGCCGCCTGCCCGGCGTACAGCTCGCGCCACTCCGTCAGGTAGGGCAACTGCGCACTGCGCTCGGTCAGCGCGTGCGGCGCACCGACGATCGCCGTGAAGCGCTCGATGAGCTCGGCGCTCAGCATCGGCGCTACGCTCATGGCGCTTGCGCGGCGCGCCGCAGCCGGTCGTTGATCGCCTCGCCGAGGCCTTCTTCGGGAATCGGCATGGCGGCGATGCACACCGCACCGGAACGATCGAGCGTGCGCAGCGCGTGATAGAGGTTGGCGGCGGCCTCGGCGGGATCGGCACGGGCGCTCAGATTGACCATCGGCCCAGCGTGCGGCAGCGGCGCGCCGAACGCCAGCAGGGCCTCACCGGGTGCAACCTCGCTCGCGTTGAGCCTGAGCCGCGCCGCAGGCGCGTAGTGACGCGCCTCCATCCCCGGCGAGGCCGGCCGATCCGCAGCGCCGC
>JBPYEF010000307.1:0-5081 GCA_051985875.1 Hyphomicrobiaceae bacterium | reverse complement strand
CGGCAGATGTTTTACGCCCGCCTGCCGAACGTCAAGGGCACGGCGGGCGGCGTAGCCTTTCTGCTCGATGAAGTGTTGCCGGCAAGCCCGGCTTATCGCTGGACAATGAACCACACGATGTACGTCGAGGACCCGCTCGAGCTCTTTCCCACGCATGTCATCGAAGTCGGAGTGTGAAGCATGAGCAACGCTGCACGCACGCGACCACTCGCGGCGATCGCCAAGACCATCCGCAGCAAGAACGCGGGTGTCGACAAAATCACTTTCGACGTCATCTTCGCCACGCGCACCGATTTCGACCGGGTGCGCGCCAGCGGCGTGCTCTCTCGCGAGTCCATCGCCCGGCTGTTCAATGGCCTGTCAGCAACGCGCATCAGCGACCACGTGGAGTTCGTGCCTGCGCTCGCCATCAAGTTCACGATCTATAGAGGGCAGCCGTCGGGCAGCCTGGGTGACGGCGACATCTTTGGCAGCCAGCACTACGGGCCGCTGCTGAGCGTCGAGGTTCCCGACTGAAAACCGGCGCATAGCCCGCTATACGTCACCCGGGGACCGACCGGGATCGCGCCGCTCCCTGAGGAGGTCCTGACGAGATCCTGAGAAGATCCTGGGCAGATGCTCGGCAGATCGTGAACGGAACGCCAGCTCGCGGCCGGCCGCCGCCGGCCTCGCGCGGCGCCAGCTCGGCAACCGCCAGCCAACTCACGGGCGATGCTCGAGGCGACGCAGCTCGGGCAGGTAGGCTTCGACAAGTCGGACCAACTCGTCCTCGAGCTGCGGGGAGCCAACCAGCGGCGAACGCTCCTCGAACGCCGCACGGATGACGCCGATCACGGCGCGCGAGGCAACGAACAACGCTGCGGGCGCAAGCGGGGCCGATGCAATTCCCGCGCGGAGAGCGTTGCGGGCGACCAGCAGTTCGGTAATTTCCTGCACGGGCTTGGCGTGCTCGCCGCTCAGGCCGTTGGCCAGGTGCACCGCCATGATCGCCCGCCGCACCTTCGGCCGCTCTCGGTGCAAGGCGACCAGCCTGCGGATGACGATGCGTACCAGCGGCACCTCGGGATCCTCGAGAGCGTCCGACAGCGCCTGACGCACGTGCTGCTCATCCTCAGCGAGCCGCCGCCGCGCCATGGCAATCAGGACGGCTTCCTTGTTGGGAAAATACTCATACAGCGTGCCGACGCTGACCCCGGCCCGCTCGGCGATGAAATTGGTGCTGAGTGCGGCGACGCCCTCACGCTCGATAATCCGAGCCGTCGCCTCGAAAACCGCATCGACGGTTGCACGCGCGCGCGCCTGAGTCGGCGTTCGCCTTGCAAATACAGCCACTTGCGTCTTCTTCGCCATGCCCCGGATGCGCCGGCTAGACCCGAGTAGCATAATCCGAGCCTAGCTCGCATTATAGCCGTCGTGCGCGCGATTGCCAGTTTCGGCGGCGTGACGCACGACACGCTCTCGGCGATAGCGAGGTTGCCCATGTCTCACGCAGACCGGCAGACAATACCCCCGCGCGGCTGCGGCCGGCGCCGCGCGACATTCGCGCTGGCGGCCGCTCTGTGCGTCACGGTTTCGCGGTCGGTGTTCGCCGCGCAGGCCGCAGCGTGTGCCGCCCCCGCAATACTCGGCGACGATTGGCGGTCGGGCAGCGCCGCTGACGCGGGGATGGACGATGCGGCGCTGTGCTCGGCGGTACGTCGCGTGGCCGAGCTTCCCGACAATATCCACGCTCTGCTCATCGCCCGTCACGGACGGCTGATCGCCGAGCTCTACCGCAGTGGCCTCGATCGCTCGATGTACAGCCTGTTTGCCAGCGAAAGGAGATTTACTGCCGGAGACCGGCACGACATGCGGTCAATCAGCAAGAGCGTGGTCGGGCTGCTGGTCGGGATCGCCCTGCAGCAAGGCAAACTGCCGGACCTCTCGCGCCCTATTTTGCAGATCTATCCGGAATACTCGGACCTCCGTGAACCCGAGCGCGGTCGCATTACCCTCGAGCACCTGCTGACCATGTCGAGCGGCTTGGAGTGGCACGAGAGCGTTGCCACCTATGGCGGGTTCGCCAATGACGAGACCCGTCTATTCTGGGACTGGTCGCCCGTGCATTTCGTGCTCAGCCGCCCGATTGCCGCGCCGGCGGGAGATCACTTCAATTACAATGGCGGAAATACGACGGTGATTGCCGACGTCTTGGTGCGCACCACTAAGATGCCGCTGCGCGAGTTTGCGCGCGCCTACCTGTTCGAGCCACTCGGAATTACGGATTGGGAATGGATTGGCGACCTCTACGGCCGGCCCGCGGCCTTTGCCGGTTTGCGTTTGAAGCCGCGTGATCTGCTGAAGATTGGCCGCATGATGCTCGACACCGGGCAGTGGCAGGGCCGCCAGATCATTGCACCCGAATGGATCGCGCAATCGCTGCGTGAGCACATCCCTATTCGAGGTGCTCTTGGCTATGGCTATTTCTGGTGGACGGGCAAGCTGCCCTGGCAAGGCACGCAAGTGCCCTGGGGTGCCGCGTTCGGCAACGGCGGGCAGCGCCTGTTTCTCGTGCCTACCCTCGACCTGGCCGTGGCGATGACGGCCGGAGCTTATAACGACCCGGGCATCGCCAAAACGGAAATGGAGGTGTTTGAACAGATCGTCGCCGCCGTGCAGCACTAACTGCCGCGCGACGCCCGGCGCTGCGTCGGGACCGGAACGCGCACGTGCTTTCCGGCCGTGGGCGCCGAGCAAGCAATCGCCAACCGCTCACTCGATCCGGCGCAGAAATGTGCGCTCCTCGGCAACGATGAAGCGCTGCTCCGCCGCGCGAGAGAAGTTTGCAGCCCCGTCGCTGTTTGCCTTGAGACGGGCACGATAGGCCTCGTAGGCGGCGAGACTGTCGAAGCTGATCAGCCCAAAGGCAATGTTGTTGGTCCCCTCGTGGGGCATCCAGTAACCGTCGACCTTGCCGCCGCAGGCCGGGATGATGCTCAGCCAGAGCTTGGCGTAGGCCTCAAAGGCTTGATGCTGGAACGGGTCGATCTGGTAGCGGATGAAGACGGTCACTGCCATGGCGATCTCCTGGTCACTACAGCTTGAGCTCGGCCCCCAAGCTAGGCTCCCCGAGCTAGCCAATGCCGCAGATCGCCGCGCGCATGCTACGGTATCGAGCGAAGTCTTCGTGCGGCCTGTCGGCTATGATGCGCCGATGCGAAGAGGCAGGAGATCATGGCCAGCAACGCCCAATTTGCCGCAGTCGCCGCGATAGCGGCCGATCCCGCACGCGCCTGCATGCTGCACGCGCTGATGGGCGGTCGCGCCCTCACCGCCGTGGAGCTGGCAAAGGCCGCAGGCGTCACACCGCAAACCACCAGCGGGCACCTGCGGCGCATGACCGCGGTCGGCGTGTTGAGCGTGTTGAAGCAGGGGCGGCACCGTTACCATCGCCTGGCCGGGCCGTCGGTGGCCCGCATGCTCGAAAGCATCATGCAGGTGGCGGCCGAGCTCGACGGTGGATCCCGTACGCTGGTGGTCGGACCGAGGGATGCCGCCCTGCGCAAAGCGCGCACGTGTTACGACCACTTGGCCGGTCGACTCGGTGTTGCCATCGCCGATGCCCTCGCCGCCCAAGGGCACATCGAGCTCGGTGGCGAGGCTGGCATCCTCACCGACTCGGGCATCGAGAGGTTCGCACACATCGGCATCGACGTTGCTCCGCTGCTGGAGCGTCGGACCAAGCGGTCCGGGCGCGTTCTCTGCCGCCCGTGCCTCGACTGGAGCGAGCGCCGGCCGCACCTTGCCGGTCTTGTCGGTGCGGCGATTTGCACCCATTGCATGCGGCAGGGGTGGATCCGCCGCCTGGAGGGGACCCGTGCCGTGTTCGTGACCCCGCAAGGGCAGCGGATGTTGCGCGAGCGATTGGGCGTACCGCCGATCTGATCGGGCGAATTGCCCAGCGATGACGCCACGAAGGCACCAGGGAGCTGCGCGTTGGCGCGCGTTTCTTGCCCGACAGCCGATGGCAACGCCGCGCCGCCTGCGGCCGTCAGGGCACGCACGCCCACGCATTGGGGAGCGGCTTGCGCATGCCGGTTGCGCGCCGCGCCCATTGCTGCCTGCGCCTCGGCGAGGTCGCAGCGGCACGCCGCACGCGCCTTGGCGCCGCGGTTGCCCACGCGCCATCCAGCGCATTGGCCGCGATTGCGTTGGCGGGAGATGATCATGCATACATTGCCGGGCAAGCCGGCGTTGCATGACTGCGCCGGTCGGGAAGAGCTAGCGTGAAACGATGCACAGGGGATGTTTCCGATGTCCGACGCCCAGCGCAACGTCTTCGGGGAACCGGTCGGGGCGTGCTCATTAAATCCGATTACCGGATTCTACCGCACCGGCTGCTGCGAAACCGGTCCGGAGGATGTCGGCGTCCATACGGTGTGCGCCGAAATGACTCGGGAATTCCTGGAGTTTTCCAAACGGCGCGGCAACGACCTTTCAACGCCACGGCCCGAGTTGGGATTTCCGGGTCTAAACCCCGGCGATCGTTGGTGCCTCTGTGCCGCCCGCTGGCAGGAGGCGCTGGAAGCCGGTGCCGCCCCGCGCGTCGTGCTCGCGGCGACGCACGAATCGACGCTGAAGATTGTTCGCCTTGTCGACTTGAAGCGTTACGCGCTCGATCTGGCCTAGCGGGCAGCCCGCGCATCGTGCCGGGTGCGCTTGGGGCGGGAATGCCGGGCCGGCCGCAAGCAGCGACGCGGCAATGGGCTAGGCCAACGGACGCGTGTCGCTGCGCCACGCCGGTGGCGTCTGCAAATCAGCGGCCGGAGCAATCAGCGGCGGACGTAATCGGGCAGCTCGCCTGTTCCGGGGCCGGCGGGGTCGGGGCTGTGCGGTCACCCGCGCCGGCGGCGCGCTCTAGCGCGGTAGTGCGATGGACTGGTGGCGAACTGCTCCCGAAACCGCGCGTTGAAGGTCGACAGATCGCCGAAGCCTGCATCGAAGGCGATCGCCGAGATCGGCTCGGCAGAGGCCGCCAGCCGCGCGGCCACGTGGCGCAACCGCAACCCCAGCAGGTACTGATAGGGCGTCATCCCGACGAC
>JBPYEF010000306.1:0-2386 GCA_051985875.1 Hyphomicrobiaceae bacterium | reverse complement strand
CCGGCGCTGCTCGGGCCAATGCTCGGACCGCCGGTCGGGGGCTTCATTGTCACCTATGCCGACTGGCGCTGGATCTTCTTCGTCAACGTGCCGATCGGCGTGCTCGGCATCGCGCTCGCAACGGTGTTCATTCCGGACCTCCGGCAGGAGACACCGCCGCTGGACGTGCGTGGGTTTCTGCTCTCGGCGCTGGGTCTTGGAGGGGTGATCCTCGGCGCGGCGATGGTCGGGCGCCGCATCGCGCCGCCGCAGGCGGCCGCCGGCTGCATGCTGATCGGCTTCGTTTCCCTGGCGGGCTACACTTGGCACGCGCTGCGCGTTCCCCGGCCGCTGCTCGATTTGCGCCTGTTGCGCTATTCGACCTTCGAAGCGGGGATCCTCGGCGGCACCTTTTTTCGCTTCGGGGTCGGTGCAAGCGCATTTCTGCTGCCGCTGATGCTGCAGCTCGGCTTCGGGCTCGACCCGCTGCGCTCGGGTCTCATTACCTTTTCCGGCGCGCTCGGAGCACTGGCGGTGAAGCCCCTGGCGCGTACGATCCTGCAGCGCTTCGGATTCCGCCGCCTGCTGATCGTCAATGGACTGCTCGCCTCGTTCGTGCTGATGAGCTATGCGCTGTTCACCGCGGCGACGCCGCACGCGCTGTTGTTTGTCGTACTGCTGTGCGGCGGCTTCCTGCGCTCGTTGCAGTTCACGAGCCTTTCGGCGTTAACGTATGCCGAGCTCGAGCCAAAGCAGATCGGAGCAGCGACGGGGATGGCGAGCGTCGCCCAGCAAGTGTCCGTGAGCCTTGGCGTGGCGACCGGAGCCATGGTGCTGGAGATTTCCGAGCTGCTGGCGCAACGTACGCGTCCGGAGACGCCGGATTTCGCGGTAGCCTTTCTGGTCGTAGGCCTGGTTTCGATCACCTCGGTCTTGCAGATGCTCCGCTTGTCGCCGACAGCGGGGGACGAAATCTCCGGGCGGACGGTGCCGAGCGGCGTGGGCCGCCTGTAGCGGGCAGGCGCGGGACGGCCTTGCGCGCCGCCGCGTGCCCGCAACGCGCACTGGCAAAGGGCCTCCGCCCGGAGGGCCGTCGCACCGGCTTGCGGCGCAACCCCGTCCGCGCTACAACGCGGCCCAATTCCCCTTCGCTCCGTTCCGAGGCCGCCCGTGGCGAACCCCCAATACGTCTATCACATGCACAAGCTCTCCAAGACCTATCCGGGGGGCAAGCAGGTCCTGAAGGACATCTCCCTGTCGTTCTTCCCGGGCGCCAAGATCGGCGTGGTCGGCATGAACGGCTCCGGCAAATCGACCCTGCTGCGCATCATGGCGGGTGAGCTCGACGATTTCGTCGGCGAGGCGTGGGCGGCGGACGGCGTGCGCCTCGGCTATCTGCCGCAGGAACCCGAGCTCGATGCGACCCTCGATGTGCTCGGCAATGCGATGGCCGGCGTCGCCGACAAGAAGCGCCTGCTCGACCGCTACAATCAACTGGCGGCGGACTACTCGGAAGACGTCGCCGACGAAATGGCCAAGTTGCAGGATGAGATCGAGGCACAGGGACTGTGGGATCTCGACGCGCAAGTGGAGCAGGCCCTCGACGCCCTGCGCTGTCCGCCGGGAGAGGCACAGGTTGCCACGCTCTCGGGCGGTGAGAAGCGGCGCGTAGCGCTGACGAAGCTGCTGCTGGCCAAGCCGGAAGTTTTGCTGCTGGACGAGCCGACCAACCATTTGGATGCCGAATCGGTGGCCTGGCTAGAGCGCTATCTCAAGGAGTATGCCGGCTGCATCATGCTGGTCACCCATGACCGCTATTTTCTCGACAACATCACGCAGTGGACGCTCGAGCTCGATCGCGGGCAGGGCGTGCCGTACAAGGGCAACTACTCGAGCTGGCTCGAGCAGAAGGCCAAGCGGCTCGCGGTAGAGAAGGGTCAGGAGGACGCGCGGCAGCGCACGCTGAAGCGCGAGTTGGAATGGATCCGCTCCTCACCCAAGGCCCGGCAGGCAAAATCCAAGGCGCGCATCCAGGCCTACGCCGAGCTCGCCGAGGAGGTCGGGCGCGAGCAGACCAACAAGGCGCAAATCGATATCCCCCCGGGCCCGCGCCTCGGCGGCGTGGTGCTCGAAGTGGAGAAGCTTGCCAAGGGCTTCGGCGACAGGCTGCTCATCGACGATCTCTCCTTCCGGTTGCCGCCCGGCGGCATCGTCGGCGTGATCGGCCCCAACGGCGCGGGGAAGACGACACTGTTCAAGATGTTTACCGGCGCAGAGCAGCCGGACGCGGGGAGCATCCGCCTGGGGGAGAGCGTCAAGCTCGCCTATGTCGACCAAAGCCGTGCGCACCTCGACGGCAAGAAGAGCGTATGGGAGGAGATTTCCGGCGGCCTCGACGTCATGAAGC
>JBPYEF010000305.1:0-5464 GCA_051985875.1 Hyphomicrobiaceae bacterium | reverse complement strand
ACCATGTACGGCTATGTCGGACGGCGCCTCCTCGCCACCCTGCCGGTCCTGGCGTTGGTCGCCGTGGTGGTATTCGGCATATTGCACCTTACACCCGGCGATCCGGCGGCGCTGATCGCGGGCGATCAGGCAACCCCGCAGCAAACGGCGGAGATCCGCAGCAAGCTCGGTCTCGACCGACCCCTCTACCAACAGTTCGCGGCCTGGGTCGCCCGTTTGCTGCACGGCGATCTCGGCGTCTCCATCTTCTCCAACCAACCGGTGACACACCTACTCGCCCAGCGCGCGGAGCCGACGCTCTCGCTGACCATTACCACGACGATCCTCATGGTGCTGCTGGCGGTGCCGATCGGCGTGATCGCTGCCTGGCGCGCCGACACCGGCATCGATCACGTGGTCATGACGACGGCGGTGCTCGGCTTCTCCCTGCCGGTGTTCGTCGTCGCCTACCTGCTGATCTACGCGTTGGCGATGCGGTTCGACCTGTTTCCGATCCAGGGCTACACGCCCATTCGCGAGGGCTTGGCGAGCTGGGCCTGGCACCTGGCGCTGCCGAGCCTGGCGCTGGGGTGCAGTTTCCTGGCGCTGATTGCGCGCATCACGCGCGCCAGCGTGCTCGAGGTGCTGAGCCAGGATTACATCCGCGCTGCCCGCGCCAAGGGGCTCGGGCCCGCGCGCCTGCTGACCCGCTACGCGCTCGCCAATGCCGCCGTCCCGATCGTCACGGTGATCGGCGTTGGCGCCGCCCTGCTGCTCGGCGGCGTGGTCGTGACGGAAAGCGTGTTTGCGATTCCGGGCATCGGCCGCCTGGTCGTCGATGCGATTCTGACGCGTGACTATCCGGTGATCCAGGGCGTGCTGCTGGTATTCGCAGGGGTTTACGTGCTGCTCAACCTGCTGATCGACGTCCTGTACGTGGTGCTCGATCCGCGCATCCGCTATTGAGCTCGCCGCCTTGACCGATGCCATCGACCAGGCCGACCCCGCTGCCGAGCCGGCCTTTGCCGAGCGCGGGCTTTTCCGCCGCTACCCGCTCGCCGCGATCGGCGGCGCGCTGCTCGCCCTCGTGCTGCTGATCACGGCCGCGGCTCCGTTGCTCGCCACCCACGACCCGCTGGACATCGACCCCACGGCGCGGCTGCGGCCGCCTTCTGTCGAGCACCTGCTCGGCACCGACGCCCTGGGGCGCGACGTGTGGAGCCGCACCGTCTTCGGGGGACGGGTCTCGCTGTTGGTCGGGCTGGTCGTCAGCCTATTCGCCAGCACCGTCGGCCTCGGCGTCGGCCTGATCACCGGCTACAGCCGCGTCGCCGATGCGCTGCTGATGCGCGTCATGGACGGGCTGATGGCCATGCCCGCCATTCTCCTGGCGATCGCGCTGATGGCGGTGATGCGCGCCAGCCTGCTGACCGTGATCATGGCGATCACCGTGGTCGAGATCCCCCGCGTGGTGCGCGTGGTACGCAGCGTCGTCCTCACCTTGCGGGCGCAGACCTACGTCGAGGCGGCCGTCATCGTCGGCACGCGTCCGCTCCGGGTGCTCCGCCGCCACATCCTGCCGAACAGCCTGGCGCCGCTGATCGTGCAGGCGACCTACATATGCGCCGCGGCGATGCTGGTCGAATCGATCCTGAGTTTCCTCGGCGCCGGCACGCCACCGGAGATTCCGAGCTGGGGTAACATCATGGCCGAAGGTCGCACCTACTTTCAGATCGCGCCTTGGCTGATTTTGAGCCCGGGAGTGCTGCTCGGGGCCACGGTACTCGCGGTCAACCTGATCGGCGACGGGCTGCGCGGCGCGCTCGACCCGCGCATCTCCCGGGGCATGTGACGCCGTGGCCGTACCCGCGCCGCGCACCATCGCTGATCGGGCCGCCGCGCCGCTGCTCACCGTTGGCGGTCTCAAGACGTACTTTACTACCCGCGAGGGTCCGTTGCCCGCCGTCGACGGCCTTTCATTTGAGCTTCGCGCCGGCGAGATGCTCGGCATCGTCGGGGAGTCCGGCTGCGGCAAGAGCGTCGCCGCGCTGTCCGTGCTCGGCTTGGTACCGCAGCCGCCCGGCCGCATCGTCGCCGGCAGCATCCGCTTCCGGGGCGAGGAGCTGGTCGGGCTGGCGGAGGCCAAGCTGCGCGCGATACGCGGCAACCAGATTTCGCTGATCTTCCAGGAGCCGATGACCTCGCTCAATCCGGTGATGCGCATCGGCGAGCAGATCGCCGAGCCGCTGATCCTGCACCAGGGCTTGAGCAGGCGCGCGGCGCGCGTCCGTGCGGCCGAGATGCTCGCGCGCGTGCGCATCGCCGATGCCCGGCGGCGCCTCGACGATTACCCGCATCAGCTGTCCGGCGGCATGCGTCAGCGGGCGATGATCGCCATGGCGCTGGCGTGCCGGCCGCGGATCCTGATTGCCGACGAGCCGACGACGGCGCTCGATGTGACGATTCAGGCGCAGATCTTGAGCCTGCTCGCCGACCTGCAGCGGGAATTCGCCACCGCGGTGATCCTGATCAGCCATAATCTCGGGGTGATCGCCCAGAGCGTGCAGCGCGTTCTCGTCATGTATGCCGGGCGCAAGGTCGAGGAGGCGCCCGTTGCCGAGCTGTTTCGCGCACCACGCCACCCCTACACCGTCGGCCTGATGGGCTGCGTGCCGCGCATTGTGCGCCCGGCGCCGCGGGCGCGCCTGGCCGAAATTCCGGGTACGCTGCCGAGCGGCGCAGCGCGGCGGCGCGGGTGCGCATTCGCCCCGCGCTGCGCGCTGGCAACCGACCAATGCCGGGAGCAGGCGCCGCCGCTCGAGGAGAAGGCGCCGCACCACTTCGCGGCCTGCTGGCACTCACAGCGGGCGGGTGAGGTTTCCCGTGCCTGACGCTGCCGCGATCCTCGAGGTCAGAGACCTCGTCAAGCATTTTCCCGTGCGCCGCGGCGCCTTCGGTCGGGCGCTCGGCTCGCTTGTCGCAGTCGACGGCATATCCTTCGCGGTGCGCCCCGGGGAGACGCTCGGCATTGTCGGGGAATCCGGTTGCGGCAAGTCGACGACCGCACGCATGGTCGTCAAGCTGCTGGCGCCGACCTCGGGGAGCATCCACCTTGCGGGTGAGGACATCACCCACCACTCGCCGCGGCGCATGTGGCCGTATCGCCGGCTCATCCAGTTCATCTTCCAGGATCCCCATGCCTCGCTCAATCCGCGGCTGCCGGCCGGGGAGATCGTCGGCGAGCCGCTCTATAACTTCAAGGTCGCCGCGGGCCCAGCGCTTGGTCGCCGTGTTGGCGAGCTGTTTGCGCGCGTCGGGCTCGCTGCGGAGCACACCCGCAAATATCCGCACGAGTTCTCGGGCGGGCAGCGCCAGCGGCTCGGGATCGCCCGCGCGCTGGCCCTGAGCCCACGCATCATCGTCGCCGACGAGCCGGTTTCGGCGCTCGACGTCTCGGTGCAGGCGCAGGTGATCAACCTGATGCTCGATTTGCAGGAGGAGTACGGGCTCGCCTACCTCTTCATCGCCCATGATCTCGCGGTCGTGCATCACATCAGTCACCGCGTCGGCGTCATGTACCTCGGCCGGCTCGTCGAGCTCGCGGACAAGGACGACCTGTTCGCGGCGCCACAGCATCCCTATACGCAGGCGCTGCTCGCCGCCGTTCCTCTGCCCGATCCCGAGCGTCGGCGCGCTGCCGACGTTCTCGGCGGCGAGGTGCCGAGCCCGATGCGTCCGCCGCCGGGCTGCCATTTCCATACCCGTTGCCCCTACGCCGAAGCGCGCTGCAAAACGCACGTGCCGCAACTGCGCGAGGTCGCCCCTCGCCACTTCGCCGCTTGCCACCTGCGCCCGCCGCTCGCGTCCGCGCTGACCACGTCCAGCCCTTAAGGAGAGACTGTCCATGCCGACGACCGTGATCAGGAATGCCGACTGGGTCATCGCCTGGCAGGCCGGCCGCCACGTGTACCTGCGCTCTTGCGATGTCGCCTTTGCGGGCGACAGCATCTGCCATGTGGGCAAGGACTATCAGGGACCGGCGGACAAGGTCGTCGACGGCCGGCAGCGCATGGTGATGCCGGGTCTCGTCAACCTCCACTCGCACCCCGAGCACGAACCCGCTTACCGCGGCGTGCGCGAGGAGCACGGGCTGCGCAACATGTACATGAGCGGGTTGTTTGAGCGCTCGCAGGCATTCTTCGCCACCGACGATGCGTTTCGCGCGGCGAGCGCCGAGTTCGCCTACTGCGAGCTGCTGAAAAGCGGGGTGACGACGCTGATCGACATCTCGCCGGCCTGGGAGGGCTGGATCGATCTGCTCGCCAGAAGCGGGCTGCGCGCCTACCTCGCTCCGGGATACGCTTCCGCGCGCTGGCGGCTGGAGAACGACTTCACGCTGCAGTACACCTGGGACGAAGCCGCTGGGCGCGAGCGCTTCGAGAGCGCTCTGCGCCTGATCGACGCGGCACGCGCGCACCCGTCGCAGCGTCTCTCCGGTGTCGTCTCGCCGATGCAGATCGACACCTGCACCGCCGAACTGCTGCGCGAGAGCCGTGCCGCTGCCGATGCGCGCAAGCTTCCCTTCACCGTGCATATTGCCCAGGGCGTATCCGAGGTCATGGAGATGATCCGTCGGCATGGCAAGACGCCCATTCAGTGGGCGCACGAGGTCGGACTGCTCGGGCCCTCGACCATTCTCGGGCACGCGATCTTCCTCGACAGCCATTCCTGGGTGCGCTGGTGGACCAAGGCCGATCTGCGCCTGATTGCCGATAACAATTGCACGGTTGCACATTGTCCGACGCCCTTCGCGCGCTACGGCCAGATGCTGGAAAACTTCGGCGATTATCTGCGCGCCGGCGTCAATATGGGGATCGGCACCGACACGACGCCGCACAACATGCTTGAGGAAATGCGCAAGGCGGCCGTGCTGGCGCGCATCGCCGCGCGCGACATTACCGCGGTCAGCACCGCCGACTTGCTGCATGCGGCAACCATTGGCGGAGCCAATGCCGTGCTGCGGCCAGATCTCGGACGGCTCGCATCCGGGATGAAGGCCGACATCGTCGTCGTGGACCTGGAAGTGAGCCATATGCAGCCGGCGCGCGACCCTCTGCGCTCGCTCGTCTATCACGCCGCCGAACGGGCGGTGCGCGATGTATACGTGGACGGCCGGCAGGTGGTGCGCGACTTCACGGTCCTCACCCTCGATCAGGCCGATGCGGCCGGCAGGCTTGCCGACGCCCAGGCGCGCATGCTGGCGGACGCCGCCAAGCGCGATTACAAGCGGCGAAGTGCCGAAGAGATCAGCCCACTGAGCCTGCCGGTCGTGTGCTAGTAGCATACCGGCCGCGTCACGCCGACGGCGTGCGCGGCGTCACGCGCTCCTGCCATGCTCGCATCCCGTGCGGGCAGCTGCGTGCGCGGCCGAACCGGCAATTGCCTTCAGCGCCGGCCGATGCGAAGCTCGACCATTCAGGGAGGA
>JBPYEF010000304.1:0-5616 GCA_051985875.1 Hyphomicrobiaceae bacterium | reverse complement strand
TGAACTCGCCGATGTCGCGGCGGTAGGCTGCCAGCGTGTTGGCCGCCGCGCCCCGCTCCGCGGCCAGCATGTCAAGAAACAGCTGCAGAGCGCGCCGGGCACCTGGGGTAAGCAGGGTCATGGTGCCTACCTTCAGTTGCCAGCGCGCGGCCAGACCGGCAGCAGTGCTTCGAGTGCGAGTCGGCGGGCGTCGGCGGCAAGCCCGACACGCTGTAGCGCGCGCACCCCATCGCGCAGCGCGATCACATGCGTGCCCTGCGGACCGTTTGGGCCAAGCGCCCGCATGACCAACAAAACGCTGCGCCCGACTTCGCGTCGCTTCACCGCGTCGGCCAGCTCGCCCAGCACGCCGGTATCCGGCAGGTAGCCATCCGCGGGTTGAGGCGTGCGGTTTGCCGCGTCCCAGAGCGCAATCGGCACGTCGTAATCGAGCGCATCGAGTACCGTCACCAGCCGGTGCAGCGCTTCAGGGCCAATGCGGCCGGCAGCGGCGAGCGCCTCTGTCGCCGCGAGCCGTGGCGCAGGCCGACGGTCCTGCGGCTCGACTATGGCAATCAGGTCCTGCCAGAGGGGGAGCGCGCTCGCCCACGCGCGCGCCCTGGCGAAGTCCCCGGCCGCCAAAGCGATTTCCGTTGCGGTCGCGGCAAAGTCCGGTTCACTTGCGGGTTCGAGCGCGGCGAGCTGCGGCGCGACCAGCCGTTCTAGCGCGTCGCCCATGGCACTGCGGCGCCCTTCTTCAACCAGGGCGCGCATCAGGCGCGCGCGCTCGCCGGACGTCCGCGCCAGCTCCAGGGCGCGGAACAGCATCGCCCGGCGCAACGGCGGATCGGCGGCGTCCTCGGCGGCGCCTGCCGCCGCCTGCCGGTAGGCGTCGGCGAGCGCATCGGCGGACAGCGCATGCACGCGCACCGCCGCCTCGGTGGCGGCAAGTTTCAAGCGCGCATCGGCCTGGGGATCGCGTGCGAGAACAACGAGCAGCGCCGGCTCGGCCCGATCGAGCAGCGCAAACGCGTCGGGGGGCCCGAGCAACTCGAGGAACCGGTAGTCGAGCAGCAGCGCGCGGCCCGGCAGCTCGACCCGCGGCTTGGTCCGCGTGGCGATACCGGTGAGCACGCTCAAGGGGAGCGCGGCGTCGAACCCCTCCTCGCGGGCGAGCTCGACGGCCAGTCCGGCGCCCGCCGCGTCTCCCGCCGCTGCGGCACAATAGCCGCTCAACAGCTGGCTCTCCCCCGTAAGGCGCTCGGGCAGCCCCGAGCTCGGGGACGATAGTGCGCTGATCTTCTCGCAACCCGCTTGCCGCCGGCCGAGGCCGATCTCGCGTCGGGCGGCAATGATGTTCACCACGGCGCCCGACCGAGCATTGGCATCGAGCAGTTCCGCCATGTCGTCCAGCAGGCCCGAGCGATAGAGCGCCTCGAGGCGCAGTGCGATAAAGTGCTCCGCGCTCGGAACGCCCGCGGGCGGCGCGGCCGCCGCCTTCAGTATGCGCCGCCACAACCGATGCAGCCCCGGCGAGCGCGGCGGCAGCTCGAGGCCAGCGAGCAGTCCCTCGAGCGCCGCCAGATCGAGCCCTTGCCAGAGCTCGAACGGCAGCCCCGAGGTGTCCCCGGCCATCACCGGTCCGAGCTCACCGCGTTCGACCGTGCCACCGGGCGGCGACTGCCAGGGGGGCGGCTCGGCGTAAGCACCGGCCGGCGGCGCGCCGGCGAAAGGCGGGGCGGCGCGCCCGCTCGATGGCCCATCGGCCGACGCATCCGGCGGGCGCGCTGCGCTCCAGCGGTCCTGGGCGACCGCGGACGCCGGGCCCGCCCCTAGCAACACGGCGGCGAGCACGAGGCTCGCGCAGGCGCGTCTCAGCGGCGGCCTCCCCGCGTTTCGTACCAGGCTGCTGGCGGCGCACATGGCGGTGGTCGGCTGTCCCTGGGGAGCGTCGGCCGGCGGTGGGAACGCTAGTGACGAATCTTCACGCCCGGAACGGGCGTCGACGTCTCCTTGGGTACGGGTTCGAAGAACACCGCAAGCACGTAGAGCCCGCCGAACACAACCGCCGCCGCAATCCCAACGACGATGAGAAAGCGAAAGAGGCTTGGCATGTGGCGCAGCTGCTCCCGGCCAGGTATGTTTCGAAACGCAAGGTGACGCCATTATGTCGCGTATGTCGCGCGCGCGTCGCGCGCCGTGCGCAGGGTATCGCGGGCCGCTCCACTCTCGGCTTACCATGATCACACAAGCAGCTGAAAAGAAAAGGAAAACATGGCAGCAAGGGCGCGCTCCCAGGGGGCGCCAGCGTGATAGCGAGCATGCTGCGATTCGCGATGGGACGCAAAATGCAGCTCCCTGAAGCGGAGGCGCTCCGCTGCCTCAAGGCGCGACTGCAGAGCCGCTCGATCGTATTGGTCGGCATGCCCGGCAGCGGCAAGTCCGCCGTCGGGCGCCGGCTTGCCACGCGCCTGCAGCTGCCGTTCGTCGACGCCGACGATGAGATCGAGCACGCGGCTGGCAAACCGATCATGGACATTTTCAAGGACCACGGCGAGGCGCATTTCCGCGAAGGCGAGCGCAAGGTGATCGCGCGACTGCTGGCGTCAGGTCCGCAGGTATTGGCCACCGGCGGCGGCGCGTTCATGGTCGCCGAGACGCGCGACAATGTGCGCCGCCTCGGCGTCTCGGTGTGGATCAAGGCCGAGTTGCCACTGCTGCTGCGGCGGGTTTCGAAGCGCAACACCCGCCCGCTGCTGCAGGGCGATCCCGAAGGCGTCCTGCGCTCGCTGATGGAGAACCGCTATCCCATCTATGCGACCGCCGACGTCACCGTCGAAAGCCGCGACCTTCCCCACGAGGCAATCGTCAGCGAGATCATCGAGGCCCTGAGGCGGGTGTCGCTGGCGGCGGACCCAGGGCCGCCGCGCTTGGACGCGGCACCATGAGCGCGCCGGAGCCAGGGGTGCCTCGACCGGGCACTGCGAGGATCGGCGTGAGCCTGCCTGCGGGCGGCTACGACGTCCTGGTTGGGCCGGGCCTGCTGCCGACCGCCGCCGATCTGATCGCCGCGCGCCTTGGGCGAGCCAAGTGCGCCATCGTCACCGACGCCAACGTCGCCGCCCGCCATCTGCCGCGGCTCGAGGCAAGTTTGCGCGCGCACGGGGTGCATGCCGGCAGCGTCGTGCTCGCCCCGGGCGAGGGGACCAAGAGCTTCCCCGAACTTGCAGCGCTCAGCGAGCGCCTGCTCGCGCTCGGATTGGAGCGCCGCGATCTCGTGCTGGCGCTCGGCGGCGGAGTGGTTGGCGATCTGGCGGGGTTCGCGGCGAGCATCCTGCGGCGCGGGCTTCGCTACGTGCAGGTGCCGACCACGCTGCTGGCGCAAGTCGATTCCGCCGTCGGCGGCAAGACCGGGATCAACAGCGTGCAGGGCAAAAATCTGGTCGGCAGCTTCCATCAACCGAGCCTGGTGATCGCCGACACGGACAGTCTTGAAACGCTGCCCCCGCGCATCTTTCGCGCCGGCTACGTCGAGGCGGCGAAATATGCCCTGCTCGCCGATGCCGGCTACTTCACCTGGCTGGAGCAGAACCGCGCCTTGATCTGTGGCCAGGACACGGACGCCCTGTGCCGCTTGATCACCACGGCGGTCGCGGGCAAGGCCGGGATTGTCGCCCGCGACGAGCGCGAGGCGGGGGAGCGCATGCTGCTCAACCTCGGTCATACTTTCGGGCATGCGCTGGAGGCCTGGGCCGGCTACTCCGATCGCCTGTTGCACGGCGAGGCGGTGGCAATCGGCATTTGCCTTGCCTTTCGCCTCTCCGCGCAACTCGGGTATCTCTCGCCAGCGAGCGTGAGCCGGGTCGAAGCGCATTTTGCCGCGCTCGCCTTGCCGATCGCGATCGGCGACATTCCCGGCGGCACACCGCCCGACGTCGAGCGCCTGATCGAGCTGATGCGCCAGGATAAGAAGATCGCAGACGGCAAGCTCACGCTGATCCTCGTACGCGGCATCGGCCAAGCGTTTGCCACCCGCGAGGTCGGCGCACAGACCGTGCGCGCGTTTCTGGTGCGCGAGCTCGCCAACCAAGGCCCCTGATCGGGTGCCTGCGGCGGGAACCTCGCTCGCGTGCGCCCGTTTGCCGGGACAGCGTGCGGCCCTTAGCATCGCCGCGGCTGCGCCCATGTTAGATTGGACGAACAGCCCTGAGCGGCAGGCTCGCCAAAGGCGGCGCGCCCGGCGCCGACACCATGCCGTGCGGGCCCGCTCATGGGCAGTATTGGCAGAGCGTTTGAGAAAGCGTCCATGTCCTACGATACCCTCCTCGTCATCGCGGCGGTCGCCGTGCTGCTGCTGCTGTCGGCGTTCTTCAACGCCAGCGAGACGGCGCTGACCGCGTCCTCGCGGGCGCGCATGCACGCGCTCGAGCAAGAGGGCAATGCCACCGCCGGCCTGATCAATCGCCTACTGAGCCAGCCCGAGAAGCTGATCGGCGCCGTGCTGCTCGGCAACACGCTGGTCGACATTCTCGCCGCCTCACTGGCAACCGGCCTCGGACTGATCCTCTTCGGCCCCGCGGGCGTCGCCATCGCCACGGCGGTAATGACCGTGCTGATCGTCATCTTTGCCGCGGCGCTGCCGAAGACCTACGCGCTCGCCTTCGCCGACCGGGTGGCGCTGCTGGTCGCACCGGCCATGCGGGCGACGATTTTCCTGCTGACTCCGGCAACGCTGTCGATCGAATTCATCGTCCGCCAGCTCCTCAAGCTGACGCCGACCAGGCGCGATGATGCGGCCAACATCCTGGCGGCGCACGAGGAGATCCGCGGCACCATCGAGCTCAAGACCATCGGCGGGGCCGTCGGCAAGTACGACGCGGCCATGCTCGGCGGCGTGCTGGATCTGCGCGATTTGAAGGTGCTCGACATCATGGTCCATCGCACCAAGATGCAGACCATCAACCTCGACCAGACGCCACAGAAGGTGATCGAGGCGATCACGAAGAGCCCGTATACGCGCGTGCCCCTGTGGCGGGACGAGCCGGAGAATATCGTCGGCGTGCTGCACACCAAGGACCTCCTGGTCGCACTGGCGAACCTCGCCTGGGACGTGACCAGGCTCGACATTGCCGGGGTCGCCGCGTCTCCGTGGTTCGTGCCCGATACCACCAGTGTCGCCGATCAACTCAACGCCTTCCTTAAGCGCAAGGCGCAGCTCGCACTGGTCGTCGACGAGTACGGCGAAGTGCAGGGCCTGATCACGCTCGAGGACATTCTTGAGGAGATCGTCGGCCAGATTGCCGATGAGCACGACGCACCGGAGGCGGGCATCCGCACGCAGCCTGACGGTTCGGTGAACGTCGATGGTGCGGTCGCCGTGCGCGACCTCAATCGGCAGATGGACTGGCATCTTCCCGACGAGGAGGCAACGACGATCGCCGGATTGGTGATCCACGAGGCGCAGACCATCCCGGAACCGGGGCAGGCGTTCACGTTCTATGGCTACCGCTTCGAAATCCTGCGCAAGAGCCGCAACAAGCTGGCCGCGATCCGCATCAAGCCGCTCGCGGAGGTGGCCGGACGCACGCCGAGTATGACGCGCAGCGCGCAGCGCACCGTCGACAGAAAGTAGTGGGC
>JBPYEF010000303.1:0-6423 GCA_051985875.1 Hyphomicrobiaceae bacterium | reverse complement strand
TCGAGGTCCATCCATCCACAGGATCTTGCAAAGGCGGCGTGAAGAACTCCAAAGGTTTTCGAACCGAGCGGCCATGGGCTGCCACGATCTTGTGGGCCGAGAAAACGACCGAGCCGACCCCATTGGTGTGGATGCCCCCATTGCGTCCCTTGCGGCCGACCACGCTTCGGGCGTCGGAAGTTGGCGTTTGGTGATCCCCTCACGGCTTGAGAAGGCCGGGCTAGCGCTCGAGGCCGATCGTCTCTGACCCTTTTCGCGCTGCCGGGGGTGGGAAGGCGGCGAGTGCGACGGCAGTCGCGCGGATGGTGCTGATCAGCGGCGCCGGATAGACGCCAACGACGACGAGCAGTGCGGCAAGAACAGCTACAACGAAGCTGCCAAGCCGATGCGCGAGCACCGCATCCCGGCGCAGGGGCGGACGGCCAGCCATGGCGACGATGATGCGCAGGTAATAGTAAAGTCCAATGATGCTGCCGAGCACGACGGCGGCGACCGGAACAATGAGGCTGGCGTCAACGCCGGCGTTCAGGACATAGAACTTGGCGATGAACCCCGCGGTCAGCGGTATCCCGGCGAGTGACAGCAGCATTGCAGCGAAAATCACGGCCGGGGCGGGCCTGCTCCACAGCAGGCCGTAATAGTCGTCGATCTGGTCGGTGTCGTGCTCGCCCTCGGTATCGGACAACAGCGTCACCACGCCAAAAGCCCCAAGCATGGTAATCGCGTATGCGACGAGGTACGCGCTGACCGCCTCCAGCGCCAACGCACCACCCGCCAGCAGCGCCACCAGCACGTATCCAAGGTGCGCAATCGAGGAGTAAGCGAGTATGCGCTTGACGTTCGTTTGCAGCAGCGCCAGCAAATTCCCGACAATGATCGAAGCTATCGCGATAATGCTCAGGGCTAGGTTGAGTGACGGGGTGTGCAGGAAGCCGGTGGCCTGTGCGTAGCGCAGCAGCAGGGCGGCGACGGCGGTCTTGGAAACAACCGCCACAAAGCCGCTCACTGGCGCGGGCGCGCCTTCATAGACGTCGGGTGCCCACAAGTGAAACGGCACGAGCGACAGTTTGAATCCGATCCCCGTCAGGATCATGGCGATTCCGGCAACCCAGAACAGGTGCGCGCCAACACCTTCGTGCCCAAGGTCGTTGGCAACGAAGGACAGTGTCCCGACTTCGGTGTACACGAGAGCGACGCCGAACAGCAGAAATGACGAGGCGACTCCGGACAAGATCAGATACTTGAGCCCAGCTTCCAGCGGACGCTGGAACGAGCGCGGGTAGGCGATTAGCGCCAGCAGCGAGATGCTCAGCGTCTCTAACCCGAGAAAGAATGCTGCAAAATGCGAGCTGGTTACCACGACCGCGGCGCCAAGCGTGCCGAGCAGGAGCAGCACGTAAAATTCCTCGTGCAGCTCCCGGCTACGTGCTTCGAAGTAGCCGTAGGCCAGCAGTGTCACCGCCAGCGCGGATGTGATGATTAGCGCCATGTAGAACAGCGCGTAGCCGTCGACCAGCAGCAGCGGGGTGACCTGTCGCGGCGCCAATGACCCTGCCGGTGCGACTGCGCCGAGCGCAATGAGCAGGGATAAAGCCGTCGCGGTGGCGCACAGCCGATGTTGGCGTCGGGCGGCGATCAGAAGCAACAGCAACACCGATGCGACGGCGAGCACGATCAGCGGCAGAATGGCTAAAAGATCGCCGCCGCTCATAACCTTCTCCTCTGTTTATGCGCCGACAGTGGAAAACTGAGATTCTCTACCCCGGTTGCAGCCGCAACGAACAGCGGCTGGGGATAGGTGCCAATCCAAAGGATCGCGATTGCCAACAGCGTAACCACGGCCGTTTCACGCACGTTGAGGTCGGGAAGCCTGGCCGTCACGCTCGGCACACCATGCAATGTGCGTTGCACCATGGTGAGCGCGTACACCACCGCAGTGACCAGCCCGACGGCCGCGACAACGGTCAGCACGCGATTGGCCTCGAAACTGCCGAGCAGCACCAGGAACTCGCCGATGAAATTCCCGAGCCCTGGCAGTCCAAGCGAGGCGATGGCGAATAGCATCAGCAGGGCCGAGAAGCGCGGCATCTGCGTCATTAGCCCACCCATCTGCCGCATGTCGCGGGTATGCAGGCGCTGCTGCAGCGCGCCGACCAGGATGAACAATGCACCGGTACCGACGCCGTGAGCGATCATCTGTACGATCGCTCCCTGCAGCGCCAGCCGGTTGACGGCGAACGCACCCAGGAGGACGAAGCCCATGTGGCTGACACTCGAATAGGCGACGAGACGCTTCATGTCGTCCTGGGCGAAGGCCAGTACCGCGCCGTAAAGAATCCCGATGGCACCGAGAAGCATTGCCACCGGCGCAAATTGCATGGCCGCGTCGGGGAACAGCGGCCCAACGAACCTGAGGAGTCCGTAGGCTCCCGTCTTGAGCAGCACGCCGGCGAGAATGACGCTGCCCGCAGTCGGTGCCTCGGTGTGTGCATCGGGCAGCCAGCTGTGGAACGGGACGACTGGCAGCTTTACCGCAAAGGCGATGAAGAAGCCGAGCATGATCCAAAACGCCGTTGCCGCCGAGGTCGGCGTGTTCAACAGCGCGAAATAATCGAAGGTCAACACGCCCGTGGCATTGCGATGGGCAAACACGAGTGCCAAGATCGAGACCAGCATCAGCAGGCCGCTGCCCTGGGTAAAGATGAAGAATTTGATGCCCGCGTATATGCGCCGCTCGTGACCCCATACGACGATGATGAAATACATCGGTACGAGCATCAGCTCCCAGAAGAAGAAGAACAAAAACAAGTCGAGGGCGAGAAACACACCGATCACCCCAGCGAGCGTCAGCAGCACGTTGAGGTGGAAAGCGCCAACGCGCTCGGTGATTTCAGTCCAGGAGACGAGCACGGCGAGGATGCCGAGGCCGATGGTGAGCAGTAACAACAGCAGGCTAAGCCCATCGAGACCGAGGTGGAAGGCGATGCCGAGCTCGGCAATCCACGGCCAATTGACCTCGGCGATCCACGAGCCCGGCGCCCCTTGCAGCCACGCCGCGATCAGCAGCGCCAGGGTGATGGCGAGCGTCGCGAGGCTAATGAACCGCGGCGCATTGCGGTGGGTGGCCGCGCCGGCCCACGCCAGTAGCGCGCCGATCGCGGGAACGATGATCAGCGCTGCGAGCATCATGTGAACACCACGATGGCGATTGCCGCCAGCGACCCGGCTGCGAGCCAGGCGGTATACCAGCGCAAGCGTCCGGTCACGGTTTGGCTGAGCAGCCAGTACGCGACGCGGCTCGCCTGTGCGATGTCGCCATACACCGCATCGACGACGTCGCCGCGATTGAGGCGCGCCAGTGCAGTAAAGGGACGCACCAGCACGGTGGCGTAGAGCGCGTCGAATCCCCAACCGGACAGAAAGGTCCGTCGCAGTGCCTGGGCGAACGCTCCTGACGACAGCGTCGCCAGGAGCGGGCTGGCGCGCAGGTACTTGAGGTAGGCGACATACACGCCGGCCAAGGCGATGAGCGAGGCTACCGCCATAGCGGCCGGCTCTGCTTCCGCCAAGGTCGGCATTCGCGGCTCGGCGGGGAGAACCGGCGCGAGCAGCCCCGAAAAGATGCCGACGCTGCCAAGCCCCGCCGGCGTCTGCAAGAACCCACCACCGAGTGACGCCACCGTCAATACGGCGAGCGGCACGACGATGCACCACCCGGCGCGCCCTGTCGGCTCACGTCCCAAGGCGCCGAAAAACACCAAGAAGGTGGCGCGGAAGATGTAGAGGGACGTCAGAAACGCGCCGATCAGGCCGGCAGCCCAGAGAATCGGTCCTCCGCGGACCGAGGTAAAGACCCCCCAGAGGATCAGATCCTTGCTGTAGAAGCCGGCGGTGACGAGGGGCAGCGCCGCAAGCGAGGCGGCCCCGGCAAGAAAGCTCACGAACGCCAGCGGCAGGCGCCGCCACAGCCCGCCCATGCGCCGGATGTCGTGCTCGTCCTCGATGCGCATCATCACCGCACCGGCGGCAAGGAACAGCAACGCCTTGAACAGTGCGTGGGTGAATAGGTGAAAGATCGCCGCCGTCCATGCGCCGACACCGAGCGCCAGAAACATGTAGCCGATCTGGCTCATGGTTGAATAAGCGAGAATGCGTTTGAGATCATGTTGCGCGAGAGCGCTGGAGGCGGCGAGCAGCAGCGTCGTTGCGCCGATCACGGCGACCGCGAGCTCAACAGCCGGCGCGAGCGCGAACAGCGCGTGGGTGCGGGCGATCAAATATACTCCCGCGGTTACCATCGTCGCCGCGTGGATGAGCGCGGAAACGGGCGTCGGGCCGGCCATGGCGTCGGGCAGCCAGGTCTGCAGTGGCAGTTGCGCCGACTTGCCCACGGCACCCCCGAGCAGGAGCGCGGCCGCCAGCGTGGCCGTCGCCGAACCGACCGGCCAGGTCTGGCCGGCCCGCTGCAGCAGCGTGCCGATGTCGGCCGTGCCGAGCTCGGTGAACAGCAGGATGAGGCCGAGGATCATGGCCGTGTCGCCGATGCGCGTGACGATGAACGCCTTCCTCGCTGCGGCGTCGTTGCCAAGATCGCGATACCAGAATCCGATCAGCAGATAGCTGCAGAGCCCGACGCCCTCCCAGCCGGCGTACAGCAACAACAGATCGTCAGCGAGCACCAACACCAGCATCGCCGCAACGAACAGGTTCATGTAGGTGAAGAAGCGTTGCAGCCCCTCATCGCCACCCATGAACTCGCAAGAATACAAATGGATGAGGAAGCCGACGCAGGACACGATCAGCATCATGACGAGCGACAGCGCGTCGAGCCGCAGCGCGATGGCAAAGCGGAATTGGCCGATCTCGATCCATTGCCAGAGCACCTCGCGCAAACCACCGGCCGGCGGAGCGCCGAGATACGAGATTGCGAGCACCACCGCGAGCGCCGCGGACAGCCCGACCGAGCCGGCGCCGATGGCGGCCGCTGCCGTCTTCGGCAGTCGACCGGCGCAAAGCAGCAGGGTGGCGAAAGAGAGCAGCGGCAGTGCGGGGACGAGCCACAGAAGCACCAGCACGGGTCACCCCTTCATCCTGTCTGCGAGATCGGCGTTGAGGGTCGCCAATCGCTGGTAGAACAGCAGAACAAGCGCAAGGCCGACCGCGATCTCCGCCGCGGCCAGCGTGAGAACGAGCATGAACATGATCTGCCCGTCGGCTTGCGCCCAGCGCGCACCGGCGACGACGAAGGCAAGTCCCGCGGCATTGAGCATGATCTCGATGGACATCAACATGAACACCAAGTCGCGGCGCACCAGCACGCCGACGAGCCCGAGAACGAAGAGGATAATCGCCACGAGCAAGCCGTCGGTGAGGGGAATGCTGGCCATCGTTACCTCCCATTCCCCCTTCGTCCGAGGTGGTAGGCGGCAATCAAGCCGGCGAGCAGCAGCAGCGAGGCGAGCTCGACCGCGAGCAGATAGGAGCCGTACAGAGCGGTGCCGACCTCTGCCGACGGCACGATGCGCTCGGGCCGCACCGCGCCGCTGCCGGCATTGAGTACGTAAATCAACTCCGCGGCGAGCACGGCGGCAAGGACGCCTGGCCCGAACCATGTCTGCCCCGCCATCCACACCCGTTCCTGCGCCGCGGCGGCCTCGCCGAAATTGAGCATCATCACGACGAACACGAACAGCACCATGATCGCACCGGCATAGATGATCACCTCGAGTGCGGCGGCGAACGGCGCGCCGAGCACATAGAAGATCAGCGCCACGGCCAGCAGGGACACGACCAGGTAGAGCAGGGCGTGCACCGCCTTGGCGCGCGTGATCACCATCAAGGTCGAGACGATCGCGACCAGCGCCGCTATGTAGAATGCGGCATTCATCTCAGGGCAGCAGGCCGCGCACGTCCACCGGGGGATCTTCAGCGTCGGCTTGACCCTTGTCCTTGCCGGCGATGGCTAGCCCGGAGACGCGGTAGAAGTTGTATCCTGGATACTTGCCGGTGCCGCTGATCAGCAGATCCTCCTTCTCATACACGAGATTGCTACGCTCGTACTCGCTCATCTCGAAGTCGGGTGTGAGCTGGATGGCGTAGGTAGGGCAGGCCTCCTCGCAATAGCCGCAGAAGATGCAGCGCGAGAAGTTGATGCGGAAGAATTGCGGGTGCCAACGCCCCTCGGTCTCCGTCTTCTGCAGAGAGATACAATCAACCGGGCAGGCGACCGCGCACAGATAGCAGGAAACGCAGCGCTCCTCCCCGTCCGGATCGCGGGACAGAATGATTCGTCCGCGATATCGCGGGGGCAAGTACGGCTTCTGCTCCGGGTACAGCACGGTTACGCGCCGCGCGAACATGTGCAGGAATGTCAACCACAAAGTTCGCAGCGCACTCAGCATGGCATCCTCGGTCTCAAGAGTT
>JBPYEF010000302.1:0-17070 GCA_051985875.1 Hyphomicrobiaceae bacterium | reverse complement strand
CCACTCCGAGCCACTGGGCGACCGGGAACGGGGGACCCGCGAGCCTAAAGACCTACCTTCGACCGTGGTCACGCGCGGGCACATCGGCGGGTGAACCGATGGGAGAGCGGTTCCTAAAGGGTGACGGGCCGGATGCGGCCAACTGATGCCTGGGGCGCGCGGTGCCCCGCCGCCGCTAAAGAAGTCCGCGGCCCTCGCTGCTTTCGAGCCGGGACATAAGCGCTTGGTCGTTATAGCGCTCGATGGAGAGCGACCTAGCGAACATCGGCAATGCCGCGCCAGCGATCACCCGCGCGCACAAATCGCCGGTGGCGCAAGCCGCCATTGTGCCGTAGCCCGACAGGGCCGTTGCCAGGAAGACGCCGGGCGTTCGAGAGGGGCCGATCAGCGGCCAGTTCTCGCGCGTCATCGCATAGTAGCCGCCGTAGTGGCTGCGCTCCCGCGGTATGGAGCCGATGTAACACGACAGGCGCGGGAGCATTCGGCTGGCCGCACGAAGGACGATCTCGGGAAAATTGGGGTCGAGTTCGGGCTCGCGCGCCGGTTCGGCAGGCCGGGTGTTGTACGCCCAGCCGAGCTTGATCCACTGGCCGCGTTCGCCACCGTCGGGCCGGCAGTGGATATTGCCTGGCATCGGCTGAAGATACCTGCCGATAATCGGGTCAGAAATGAGGGTCTCGCGCTCCTCGGGCGTCCAGGCAATGGTCTGACCATCGAGATCAATGACAAACGGCATCTGCCGCGAGATAGCGCCGCGCCGGTCTGCAAATGCGATCTTTTGCTGCAGGACATTGCTGATTGGCAGCGTCTCGCCGTGTAGCGCCGACACGTGCGCGGCAAAGGGGCCGGCGGCATTGACGAGAATGTCGGCCCGGACGACCGTGCGGTCCTCGCCGGTGGCGAGGTCGAGCGTGAATCGGTCGCCGGCAGCGATCGCCGTAACGCAAGCCTGTTGGAAGCGCCCTCCCACCGCTCGGATCTGCTCGAGCATGTATTGCCCGAGCTGCTGGCCGCTGATGTCACCTGCGCGGCGGATGTGAAGGATGGTGGCAATCTGCGGGTCCAGGGCCGGATAGTGCCGGCGGATGAGATCGCAATCGCAGAGCACATCAACGCCACTCGGAGCGTGCTCCCAATCCGCAGCAACGGGCGGCTGATAGCTGCTCGCACCCTTTGCGTCGTGGATGCGAATGGACTTCTCGGCCTCTGGTCCATAGCCGACGTAGAGTTGCCGCAGCAATGCCTCGGGCCTTACTTCGCGGGTGCAGAGCAGATAGCCCCTCCGCGTCATGTGCATGCAGTTGGCCGTCCTGCGCGCAATCCCTTCCATCAAGTCGATGCTGTGATCGGTGAAGTCCGTCATGGTCGGATGCGGCCACCAATTGCGGTAATTCTCACCGGACCGGGCCGAGGTCAGTGTCATTGGCTGGCCAACGTCAATGATGGCGATGCGCGACCGCCTGTGCTGAACGGCGAGGTAATAGGCGGTGGCAATACCAACGATGCCGGCGCCGATGACGGCGATTTCCACCTCCTGAGGTCTCACGCTCATACCTCGGATTGACCGACCCTAGCTTTACCGCCGCACCTCGCGCGGGAGCGCATCGGCGCAGAGCCACCGCGCTTTGCTTTCGGCGATCGCCAATCCCGAACGCCCCGGGGCGATGATCTGCGCATTGCCCTCCCACGCCAGGCGGACGTTCCCGCCATAGAGGTCACGAATATAGGATTGTGCCACCCCAAATCGCGAGGGCAGCCGCAATGGCCAGCCCCGCCCATGATAGGGACATGGGAATGGTGTGCGGTCCGATGTGCACCGTCCAGCCTCGCGCTATCCGCACGAGATGACCAATGGCGACCAGGGCGAAGATAATGGTTGATATTGCGACATAGGGCTCACCCATTGCAGATTTCCCTCAGTGATCCGTGGCGACAGAGCCAGGCTATCAAGAGTGCCGTCGCGCGCACAACCGCGCCGTTGCTGCCAGAAGCACGACGCCTCACATGGCCGCGAGCGCACGGCATCGCCCCACGGTGCCGCGAACATCCGTTCATGATTCTGTTCGCCGGCCTTCGAACATACAGACCGTGCAGGCGCCTGCGGGTGAGGCAAAACCAAAAGCGACAATTATGCACCGCCACGATCACTGCATCGGTTGACTGGCTCGGGCTCTGCGCTATCAATTACCAAACTCAGGGCTACATGCCGGGAAGTGCTTGGGTGACCCCAGTGCTCGCCACAATTTGTAGCAGACAGTATTTGCAGCAGAATTTGTAGCAGACAGTTTACGGGATCCTCTGAGGCGGCTGTGGCGTGGCGCTTGCCTCGAATCACCGTATCCCCCTGGGAGGGGCGTGCAGCCCGCAAGGCCGTGAACACGGCAATCGAACGGGGCGCCGGCTTCAGCAACGCCGCCAGCCCGGCACGAGCGCCGCGTCAGGGGCGTGGAGCGACGGATTGTGGTCGGGAAGCCGTTGAGACTTTGACCGACGCATTCGCGGCTGATGGCAGTCGGCAATGCACGGGCGAGGGAAAGCGGGTATTACAGAGCGGATGACACAAAGCGGGCGACACAAAACGGGTGCCGCATGAGTTTCTTGGGTCATATCATCACGATTGCGCTGCTTCTGGCGAGTGTGGAGCTCGTCGGATGCAACAAGTCCCTTGATACCACCTGGCGGCCTGATGACCCAACCATTTCGCCTGGCAAATTCTGAGATTCCACACACCTCGAGCGCGCGCCGCACGGAGATTGGCGCCGCATATTTCGCGACGTAGGCTTGCGGGCGTGCGACGGCCTTGGCGCGCGCACCACGAGGAGGAGCGCCTGTTCACCAGGGCGAGCATCGCGCTAGCGCAGACACTTCGAGCGTGGCGCTGCATTGGCCTTCCCGCGCTGGCAATCGTGCCGTCGCCGCTTGAGACCTGAGGGCGGAACCGCCGGAGGCGCAAGTCGCCGTTCCTTCGCCCGGCAGGGTTAGCATCGCCACGGCATCATGTTTGCATGCAGCGGCGCGCTACGGTGATGCTGGCGCGGCGGTGGCGGGAGCCACCGGGTATCTCAGGTCTCCGCCCCACCGTTGACTTGGAGCATCTGACCGTTGATGAACGCGCCGGCGTCAGAGGCCAACAGTCCGACCACGGCCGCGACCTCGTTCGGCGTCCCAACCCGTCCGACCGGGACACGGGCCGCCATCGGTTTGATGTGCGCGGCCGCCGCGGGGTTCTGCGCCTCGCCGACGATTGGCCCAGGGGAGACAATGTTGGCGGTGATGCCGTGCCGGCCGAATTCCTTGGCGAGCGCCTTGGTGAGGCCCCATGCGGCGTGCTTGGACGCCGAAACATGAGCGCGGCCATTGTAACCATGTATGGCGTTCATGCCGGCGAAGTTGATGATGCGGCCCCAGCGTGCCTGCAGCATGCCCGGCAGACAAGCGCGGGACAGCCAGTAGGCGGCGTCAAAATTGACGGCCATGGCATATCGCCAGGCGTCTTCGGAGAGCTCCAGGAATTTGCCGTCCTCGCGGATCGCCGCATTGTTGACGAGAATATCAATCTTACCGAACGCGCCGATGGCTTCGGTCGCGATGCGCATGGCGTCCTCTCGTCGACCGATATCGCCCATGGCGACGAGAGCCTCAACCCCCAGCCCGCGCACCTCCCCGGCGACGGACTCCGCCGCGCCCCGGTCCTTCGCCCCGTTGATCACGACGTTGCAGCCCGCGCCAGCCAAAATCAGCGCGCAGGCCTTGCCGATGTTTTTATTCGACCCCGTGATCAGGGCGGAATGCTTTGCTTTGGACATACCGAACGCTCCTTACATCGGTGCCACCGACAACGTCTCGTGCTCGCCAGTTGCTTTCCGCACCCCAGCTTCGGCGGCGCTCGAGATAACTCAACTCTACTTGCCGGACCGGCGGCGGCCAACGCGCTAATGCCATCGTCGCCTGCGCCGCTCCGGTGACTGCCGTCGAACTCGCTGGTCGTCGAGGAGCATAACGCTTCGCGTCTCGATCCCGATCGCAACCGTGCTGCCGGGAGCAAGATCCCGAGCACCGCGATCTCAGAGCGCGTGGCAGGCCGCACGATGCTGCGGGGCGATCTCGCGCAAGCGTGGAACCTCGAGCCGGCAGCGGGTCACCGCGATCGGACAGCGGTCGTGGAAGCGGCAGCCCGAGGGCGGATTGCGGGCATCGGGGACGCTGCCCCTGATCGGCAGCGGTCGTCGCGGCTGACCCACGCGCGGGATCGGCACTGCCGCCACTAAGGCCTTGGTGTAGGGGTGTTGCGGTGCCCGCACCACCCGGTCGGTTGGCCCGTCCTCGACCAGGGTGGCAAGGTACATGACCATGGTGCGTCGCGCGACGTAGCGCACCAATGTCAGGTCGTGGGAGATGTACATGACCGTGAGCCCAAGGCCCGCCTGGATGTCGCGCATCAGGTTCAGGATGCCGGCGCGCACGCTCACGTCGAGCATCGATACCGGTTCATCCGCGACGATGAAGCGCGGGCCAAGGATCAGCGCGCGCGCCAGCACGATGCGCTGCAGCTGGCCGCCGGAGAGCTGGTGTGGAAATTGGTCGAGTATGCCGCCGACGGCGCGCAGCTGCACACGATCGAGCGCCAGGGCGATGCGCTCTCGGTGCTCTGCCCTGGGCACGCCGGTGTTGATCAGCGGCTCGCTTAGAGCGCGGGCGATGGTGAAGCGCGGGTTGAGCGCATCGAACGGGTTCTGAAAGACGAGCTGCGCCGTGCGGCGGAAAGACCTGAGGGCGCTACCCGACAGGCTGGACAGGTCCCGTCCGCCGATGGAAATCGTCCCGGCGGTCGGTGTTTCGAGCTTGAGCAGCAGGCGACCCGTCGTCGTCTTGCCGCAACCCGACTCGCCGAGCAGCCCCACGCTCTCATGCTCGTCGAGCACAAAATTTACGCCATCCACCGCGTGCACGGCGGGCTTGATGCCCGTCAGCACCTCGCCGAGCGAGCGGCGCAGGGGGAAGTGCTTGACGAGGCGCGTTACGCTGACAAGGGCGACCATGTCGTGGCCTCCCGCGCCGCGGAGCGCAGTTCAAGAGCATCGCTAGCCCGCCAGCAGGACGCCTGATGGTCGTCTACGACCACCGTCAGCGGAGGGTCCTCGCTGCGGCAGCGTGCCATCGCAAACGGGCATCGCGGCGCGAACCGGCACCCCTGCGGGGGCTCGCGCAAGTCCGGCGGCGCGCCGGGGATCGGCACGAGCTGATCGGCGCTGCGGGCGAGATCCGGGAACGCGTTGGTGAGCCCCATCGTATACGGGTGGAACGGGCGTTCCAGCACCTCCGCGGCGCCGCCCGCCTCCACAACCTGGCCCGCGTACATCACCACGATGCGATCGCACAGGTAGGCGACGACCCCGATGTCATGGGTGACCAACACAAACGACAACGCAAAACGCTTCTGCAAATCAACGAGGGTATCCAGCACCTGGCGCTGCATGATTACATCGAGCGCGGTGACCGGCTCGTCGGCGATCAGAAGCTTCGGCTGCAAAGCGAGCGCCAAGGCGATGCCGACGCGCTGGCGCATGCCGCCCGAGAACTGGTGCGGATAATCGCGCTGACGCCGTGGGTCGAGCCCAACCATGCGAAACAGCTCGTCGATGCGCGCCGACACGGCGGCGGACTTGTAGCCACCGCGCGCGACCAGCACCTCGCGGATCTGGGCCGACACGCGATAGACTGGGTCAAGCGCGTTCATTGCGCTCTGGGGGATGAAGGCGATCTCGCGCCACAGTAGGGCGCGGCGCTCCGCCGAGGCTGCCGTCAGCAGATCGCGTCCCTGGAAATAGATACGGCCCCGGGTGATGCGTGCGTTACGCGCCATGACCCCGGTGATTGCGCGCACCAGCGTAGTCTTGCCGCACCCTGATTCGTCGACGAGCCCGATCACTTTGCCGCGTGGCACGGTAAACGTGCCGCGATCGACCGCGCGCACGCGGCCGGCGGCGACGTCGTACTCGACGTGCAGGTCATCGAGCTCCAGAATCGCCACGCATCAGTCCTTGAGCTTGGGGAAGAGGATCTCCTCGTAGCCACGGCTGATGAAGAAGCCGGCAACGACCACGAGCACGATGCACATGCCCGGCGGCACGAACCAGTTGTAATCGCCGCGCGAAAGGGCCTGGCTCGCGTAAGCGTCCTGGAGCATGTACCCCCAGGAGACGCGGTCCGAGGGTCCAAAGCCGAGGAAGGCGATCGATGCCTCGGTCAGGATTGCCCAGCCGACCGCGATCGAGCCGTAAAGAAACGACAGCGGCAGAATGCTCGGAGCGACGTGCACGAACATGATACGCGCCGCGGAAGCGCCGGTCACCCGCGCCGCGTCCACGAAGGCACGCTCGCGCAATGTCAGCACCTGGCTGCGAATGACGCGCGCCGTATTCGGCCAAAGCAGGAACGCGATGCCGAGGATCACGTTGCTCGTGCGCGGGCCGAGCAGCCCGGCGATCAGGATGACGAACGGCAGGAAGGGAATGCCGAGAGCGACATCGGCAAGGCGCATCAGCACGGCATCGATAAAGCCGCCGAGGTAACCGGACACCAGGCCGATCACGGTGCCGAGCAGGGCGACGACGGCCGCCGCCGTCAGGCCAACCACAAGCGCGGCGCGGGTGCCGACGACGAGCTGGGAGAAGATGTCACGGCCGAGGTTGGTGGTGCCTAGCGGATGCTGCCAGCCCGGCGCCTCGCTGCGCGCGAGACTGCCGTCCGGTTTGAACAGGATCTCCAGCGGATCGTGCGGGGCAATGACATCGGCGAGGAGCGCGATTGCCACAAACGCGGCATAAATCAGCGTGCCGCAAGCGGCGAAGGGCTCGCGCAGGGGCGTCAGCAACCGCGCTATCGCCGCCTTGCGCCGAGCGCGCAGCGTCCCCGGTTGAGCGTCAACCGCGTCGGCCATGTGAAACTCGCGGGTCGAGCGCGGAATAGACGAGATCGGCGACGCAATTCATGGTCACCAAAACCACGGTGATCAGGAAGAAGGCTCCCTGGGCGACGGGATAGTCGCTCGCAGCTACCGAGTTGACCAAAAGCTTGCCGAGGCCGGGCCAGCTGAACACCGTCTCGACGACGACATTGCCGCCGATCGAAGCGCCGAAGCCGAGGGCGAAGGCGGTCGCTACCGGAAGCAAGGCGTTGCGTGCACCGTGCCGCACGACGACCGACCAGCTCGACAGTCCCTTCATGCGTGCCATGGTGATGAAGTCTTCGCCCATGACGTCGAGCATGTTGGAGCGCATCAGCAGCAATGGCAATCCTTGCAGATAGAGGGCGAGCGTCGCCGCCGGCAGCACGAGATGCCAGAGGAAGTCGCGCGAGGCGATGCGCGACCATTCGCTGGAAAACATTGCCCCCGGACTGTTGGCACCGCCCGACGGAAACCAACCGAATTTGAAGCTGAATACCGCAAGCAGCAGCATGCCGAGCCAGAACTCCGGTGCCGCGCGCAGGCCCAGCACCGCGGGAATGGCAACCGCCTCGGCCCACGTGCCACGCTTCCAGGCAAGCCACGCCCCGACCAGCACGCCGAAAGCGTAGGCGATGAGCAGAGAGGAAAACGTGAGGATGATGGTGTTGGGCAGCACGCCGCCGAGAACCTGCAGAACCGGCCGACGCTGGTGAAAGCTCTCGCCGAACTCGGCAACGGCCAGATTGCGCAGGTAGATCGCGTACTGCTCGTAGAGCGGACGGTCGAGCCCGAACGTTCTCCTGAGCTGCTGGACTTGCTGCTCGGTGAAGGTGGTGTCGATGTAGGCGGCGGTCGGATCGCCCGGCATCAAGCGAAACATGAAGAAGAGCAGCGTGGCAACCACCCAGAGCACGAACAGCATTTGCGCGAACCGGGCCACGATCAGCCGCATGCCCTGCCTGCTCCCTGCATCAGCGATTGCCGCGTCGCCCGGGCCGGCGATCCGTCAGTTCAGCGACGTCAGCGTCTCGCGCTTGCCGTCGGGATAGTGCAGCTTGCCGGCAACCAGCTTGAAGCCGGCCTTGTCGAGGATGCGCCTGGCCTCCTCGATATTGGGCTTGAAATCTTCGCCCTTGTGCCAGAAGGGCAGTGCCGAGGAGACGTGGCTGTTCGCCGGCACGGCGTAGCCGTTCCACGCAGCCTGCGCCATCAAGTTGCGATCGATCGCCAGCATCAGCGCCTTGCGGAAGTTGACATCGTCGAAGGGCGGACGCCGCAGATTGGGAGCGACGAAGCGAAACCCCATGTCGACCGTGGCGGCGATGGCGATCGCCGGGTCGGTTTTGGCCAACGCCTCGAGGATCTGCGGGTCGCCGCGGTAGTCCGACAAAAAGTTCACTTCGCCGCGCCGCAGCATGCCGACCGCCGCCTCGGTGTTGGTGACGATGCGCAGGATCCAGCGGTCCATCTTCGGGGCCGACCAGTGCGCGGCGTTGCGCTCGAGCACGATCTCCTCCTGCAGCCCGAAGCGCACGACCTTGAACGGGCCCGAGCCGATCGGCGTCGGCTCTTGATAGCTCTCGGCGGTCTTGCCCTCGAGCTGCGGGCCGCTGAGGATCGGCTCCCAGACGTGCCTGGGAATAAGGTTGATCTTCGCCAGCGTCGAGGTGAAGAACGAGGCGTTCGGGGTCTTCAGCTTGAAGCGGATGGTGTGGTCGTCGACCTTCTCCAGGGCGGCGATATTGGCGACGAACGGCTTGTACATCGGCGACTTGTCGCCCGCCGGTGCCTGGAACGAGAAGATCACGTCGTCGACGGTGAGCGGCATGCCGTCGTGCCATAGCAACCCCGCGCGCAATCTCGCCTCGACGGTGGTGGCATCGACGTAGGCCACGCGTTCGGCGGCCCAGGGCTGCGGCAGCCCGTCGGGTCCGACGCGCATCAGCCGGTCCCAGACGAGATCGGTCACCCAGCTGTCGATTGCTCCCGAGATGTACAGCGGGTTGATGGCGTTCATAGCCTCGGTGGCATTGAGGACCATGTCCTTCTGACTGCCGACCGGCGTGGCGCCGATGAAGGTCCAGAAATTCCTGACGCCGATGCCCGGTTGATCGATGATCGTGTCCTTCTTCCAAACGCCGGAATTGAAGGCCACGACGTTCTTCGGATAAACCAGAAACAGGTAGGGCATATCGGCCATGATGATGTCCTGGGCCGCATACACGAGCGCCCTGCGCTTCGCCTCATCGATCTGCGCACGCTGCGCTTCGGCGATCTGGTCGTACTGCGGATTGGCATAACCCACGAAATTGAAGCCTTTTTCGCGCGTCGACGAGTGGAACAGGTTGTAGATGAGCTCGTCAGGGTCGGAACGCTCCGGGCGGCCAACCATGCGCCACATGGTGAGATCCCATTTGTCGCGGTTGAACCAGACGATGTCGGTGACCTGCGGCCGCGGCAGCCCCCGCACCTCCACCTCGAGGCCGAGCTTGCGCCATTGCTGGGCAATGAGCTGCGCTGCCTGGAACTCCTGGGGATCGGCCGCTTGCGCCCCCGATATCAGCACGAGCTTGCGAATCTGATCGCCTTGAGCCGCGGCCAGATTGCCACCGAGCATCACTGCCGCGGCGCAGGCGAGAGCGGCCATCAGCCGGCGGCGAGGGCCGCAGGTGCGGGTGCGCGCTCTGACGGAGGAGCTCATCTGCCACTCTCCCGATCGTTCGGCGCTGGCCCGATCGTTCGGCGCTGGGCCGGTCGCTCTATCTCTGTTCGCGGCACGGCGCGACCGTCGGCCGGTGCTGATGCCGCCACCGAGGATGCGCGCCAAGCAGTGTCGCCGATCTCTCGACCTGCGGCAATCGCCGGGCGAAGCCGGCTGAGCACATCTGCCTATTGCAGCGTCTGAAACAGCCGAAAGAAGAGCTCGGAGCGCGGCGCAATGGACGCAATGGCGATCTGCTCGTAGGGCGTGTGCCCGCCCTTGCCGTCGACGCCCAGACCGTCCAGCGTCGGGGCGATGGCGGCCGTGAAATTGCCGTCCGAGCCACCGCCCGTCTTCAGGTCTTCGAGCGCATAGCCGATCTCGGCGGCAAGGACGCGAGCGTGGTCGAACAGCTCGGCGATGCGCGCGTCCCTTTCGTACGGGGGCCGGTTCATGCCGCCGGTCACCGTGACGGTGACGCCTTCCTCGTGTGCCCGCAGGCTCAGCATTCGCGCCACCATCTCCTCGGCTTGGGCGGGGGTAGCAACGCGCATATCGACCTCGGCGCGGGCTTCTTCGGGCACGACATTGGCGCGCGTGCCGCCGCTGATCAGGCCGACATTGGTCGTGATGCCGCGCGCGTAGTCGGTGAGGCCCTCGATCAGGAGTATCTGGCGTGCCAGCTCTCGCACGGCGCTGCGCCCGTCCTGATGGCGCGAGCCGGAGTGTGCGGCCTGGCCTCTGACACTCACGTGAAAGCGGGCGGTGCCCTTGCGGGCGGTGACCACCTTGCCGCCCTCGCGTGCGGGTTCGGTTACCAGCACGTACTTGGCCTGGCGAGCCTCCCGCTCGATGATTGTCCGCGAGGTCGGGCTGCCGACCTCCTCATCGGAGACGTACATGTGCGTAACGGGAAGGGCGCCGCCGGCGCCGAGCCGCGCCATCTCGCGGAAGGCATGAAAGGCGAGAAACGCGCCGCCCTTCATGTCGTAGATGCCTGGACCGTAGGCGATATCGCCGTCGACCTTGAAGGGCAGGCGCTCGATGAAGCCAATCGGATGCACCGTGTCGAGGTGCGACAGCACGAGAATGCCGCGGTTGGCCGTCCCCCACCCCGAGCGCGCGATCAAGTGATCGCCAAAACCGTCACAGCCGGGAATGCGCTCGAGCGTGGCGCCGGTGCCCCGATAGGCGCGCTCCACGTGATCGACCATGCGGTTGACCGCCTCGGGCACGGTGGTCGGGCTTTCGATCTCGACCCACCCGCGGATCTCCGCGAGCATGCTCGCCATGTCGAATTGCGGCTTGTTCACCCGTTCCCCCTTACTCGGCTTGTTGCGCGCCCTCGACCAGCCGCATCGCCGCGCGCATGGCCGACACGACCCGGTTCTGGCCTCGCGTCAGCTGCGTTTGCGCAAATCCTCGCAGCTCCTTCGGCATGGCGCGAATCTCGTTGGCCGCACTGAGGGTCGGCAGCGGCGGGATCGGCACCGCCGGATCGTGCCGGAAGCGGGCCTCGCGCGTGAAATTGATCGGCACCAGAATACGCGCAAGCCCCATGATCACCGCATTGGCGCGCTCCGCGCTGACCGACCCCGACTGGCAGGCGCGGCGGAAGCCGCGCAGGGCCTTGTCGAGATCGCGGATTGCCCGCTTCGCGGGCTCAAGGTCGAAGCTGCTGCCGGCAGCCGTTTGATAGCTCTCGACGGTCTCGGCCATCTCCCGCGTCACCGCCGTCCAGTCGAACGGCAGGATGCGTGCGTTGGCGACACCAAGCACGGCCTGCGCGTAGACCTTGATGTCGCGCAACAGGATATCCCTGTCGGCAATGTCCATGCGATCGTGCTCGGTGTGCCAGGCGATGTTCCCGCCGCAGCCCCCGACCGTGTAGTAGCCCTTTTCGGCCCTGAGCGCGTCGGGCATCGTTGAGGACAGCATGAAGAAGCTGGAAATGCCGATGTTGTTGAAGGCGTAGTCGCCGGCGCGATGCGGCCGCTCACCGTGGCTGTCGAGGCCAGTGACGGCCTTGATCGCCGATTTCACGTACGCCTCGGTTTCGCGCATCCACGAGATGTCCTTGAACACCGTGGCCCAACGGCAGCCCGGGCTGTCGCAGTTGATCTGCGCGACGCAGTTCTCCTCAAGATCGATGGCGAATGCATCGGCATACCACGTCGACCCGGCATAGCGCCCGGTCGAGTGGCCGGGCCACCAGGCAATGCGCACCGAGCGCCGCAGCGACTTGCGATGCTTGAAGAACACGCGCGCGAGTTCCAGCAGCGTGGCGTCGCCGGTGGCATTGTCGCCGACGCCGACATCCCAGCTGTCGTAGTGACCGTGCACGAGCACGAACTTCTCGGGCTCATGCCGGCCCCTGATTTCGACCACCGGTACCCGCTGCGGGTAGAAACCCTCCTCCATGGTGGTGACGATTGTCGCCCGCATTCCCTTATTGGCGAGCGCGATCAGCTCGGCTCCATCGGCATTGTTCACGGCCGCGACCGGAATGGTCGGCTTGCGGGGAAGATCGTCGAGGTCCGGCGTGCCCCAGATCGATGTGCAGATGCCCCAGTGCGCGTCGGCGCCCGGATTGACGGCGATCGCGCCGACGGCACCCTTGCGCTCGAACTCCAGCATTTTCGCCGGAAAGCCGAACCCTTCCGAGACGACGATCTTGCCCGCAAGGCGCTCGCGCGTCGATTGCGCCGCGTCGTCCGTCCTGGCAAACAGCGTCCCCACCGACCGCGAATACGATGCCGGCACGTGCACGAGCTCGCCTTCGACGCCGTTGCGGCAATCGCGGCTGTAGGCAGGTGGCTTCGCTTTCTGCACTTTGCCGCCAACGCGCACCTCCGCCGCGAAGGGGATGCTCAAATACACCGTGGGCGTGTGCACGGTCACCGGTACACCGTTGTCGCGCAGCATTTTGACGATAACCCCGGCGCCTCGGTCGACGTCCTTTGGACGCCAGCGCGGCATCCTCGAAAACGCCTCGACCAGCCTCCAGGGCGCATCCAGGGAGATCGCTTCGATGATCGGGTCGGTGACGAGTTTCCTCTGCATGGGCTTCTCCTCGTCCGCCGCGCACGGCCACGACGTTTGCCGGCGCCGAGCCTAACCCGCCCAGCGCCTCGGGTCACGGCGAGACGGTGCATGCCTGCCCCTCTTTGGCGCCCGGAAATTCCTGTGCTTCACTGCCATCCGTGTCGACCGCTCGCGCCTCGGGAGGGCTCTGCCATGCGGGTTGAAGGCTTGCACGATCGTATCGACGTGGCGTTTGCCTGGGATCTCGTCGAGCGCTTCTCCGCCCAGCCCCGCGAGAATCCCGCCGACGTCAACCGCGGTGCCGAGATCATCGCCGAGCGGCTGCGCGCGCAAGGCATTCCCGTCACCATGCACGAGCCCACCCTGTTCTTGAGCCTGCCGGGACCGGCGAGCGTCGAAATCGCCGGCAAGCGCTTCAACGCCAAGCCACCGGCCTTTTCCGCCAGCGCTGCGCGCGGCTTGAGCGCGCCGATGGAATACATGGCGCCGACCCGGCGGGAGTTCGCCCGCCACCAGCGCCTCGATCAGAGCCGCTACCGCGGCAAGATCGTCGTCACCGAAGGCATCTCGCTGCCGATGCTCACCTCTGAGATCGAGGAGATGGGGGCGGTCGGCATCATCGCCGTGAACCCCGGCGCGCGCATTCACTGGTCGACGGCCTCGACCATCTGGGGCACACCCGGCGTCGAGGCCATGGCGCGGCTGCCGAAAATCCCATCCGCTGCCGTCAACCGCAGCGACGGCGTCGCCGTCCTCGCCGCCGCCAAGAAGGGTGAAACGGCGACGATCCGCACCGAGCTCGAGCAGGGCTGGTTCCCCCAGAAGCTGCCCGTGGTGCACATCGATGGCGCGGTCGAGCCCGACCGGTTCGTCTTCCTGCACGGCCACTACGACAGCTGGCAGACGGGCGTCGGCGACAATGCGACCGGCAACGCCTGCATGCTGGAGGTTGCGCGCGTGCTGTGGCAAACGCGCGCCACGTTGCGGCGCTCCGTGCGGCTCGCGTGGTGGCCGGGGCATTCGACGGCCCGCTACGGCGGCAGCACCTGGTATCTCGATGCGCACGCCGCGGAATTCGCCAAGCGCTGCGTGCTGCAGATGAACTGCGACAGCCCGGGCTGCCGCTGGGCCACGGAGTACTCGGCCATTGCCATGATGCCGGAGACGGTCGCCGCCGTGACCGCCCTGGTGCAACGTGTCACCGGTCAGACGGCGACCGCAAAGCGCCCGAACCGCTCGAGCGACTACACCTTCTACAACATCGGCATCTCCGGCGCCTTCATGGCGTCGTCGATGATGCCGGCGTCCGAGGTCGACAGGCGCGGCTGGCATCGCGTCGGCGGCTGTGGCGGCAACATCGCCTGGCACACCGAGGACGACACCATCGAGATCGCCGACAAGGGCGTGCTCGCCAAGGATATTGCGCTCTACCTCGAGGCGGTCACCACTTTCGCCAATGCCGAGGTCCTGCCCTTCGACTTTCGCGCCGCGGTGAGGGAGCTTGCCGCAGCCGTCGACGGCTATGTCGCGGCCGCCGGCGAGCGCATGGACCTGAGCCCGGTCGGGCAATCACTGCACGCGCTCGAGAGCAAAGTCGCGCACTTCCACAACGCCGTCGCCGAAGGCAAAATTTCCCCCTCCCTCGCCAACGAGACGATGCGCGAGCTGTCGCGCGCGCTGGTGCCGCTCAACTACGCGCGCGGCGGCCCGTTTGAGCAAGACCCTGCCGTGACGCTGCCGCCGGTACCGCTGCTCTCGATCGCCTCGGATCTCGATGCCTACGACAAGGACACGATCGGCTTTGCCCTGGCCACGCTGCTCAGGGGCAGGAATGCCGCGCTCGACGCCATCGATCGCGCCACGACGGCGGTGACGCGGGCGATGGCCGCCTGCAACCGTTGAGCGTGCGCCGCCTGCAGCGCCGAACGGGGAGCGCGATGGCTGCCACCAGCTTCTCGGCATCGGCTGCGGCGCGCTGCCGGGAGGCTCGGTCCGGTCCGTGCAATGCAGGGCTCCCCGTGGTGGTGCGCGCGGTGCCGATGCCCAGCCCATGTATGCCGCTCGCCAAGCCCACGCGCTCGCGGAAGGACGGTCGTTGTCGACACAGGAACTCGGATTCGGGCAGTCGGTGGCGTCCCGTTGCCGAGAACCCGTGCCCGGGAACGAAGGCGCATTGAAGCGACGGTGGGCGTCGACGCCCCACGCGCACGCATGGTGTAACTTCTGGGTAGTACCTCTGCTTCTATCTTTCCCGTCT
Organism: Hyphomicrobiaceae bacterium; assembly: GCA_051985875.1. Lineage (GTDB taxonomy): Bacteria > Pseudomonadota > Alphaproteobacteria > Rhizobiales > Hyphomicrobiaceae > AWTP1-13. The sequence goes on along the minus strand of JBPYEF010000302.1, from coordinate 2,118 downwards.
GCGACTCGGTTGTTGCCTTCGCCTGCTTGGTCGCTAGACTGCCGTCGCAATCGATCATTGCGTTGCCATTAGGGGGTAATCTTCATGTTCACGCGTAACCCTTCGGGCGAGCCGCCGCCGCTTCGGCCAGCCAGTCCCGACGGCAATGGCACCCGCAATGTCCCACAGCGGCCGCGCCCAGGGGAGTCGCTCCCCAAGTCGGTGATCGGCAATGATCTCAAGATCATCGGCCAAGGCCTCAAGATCATCAGTCAGGGCACGCTGCAGGTCGATGGCGAGATCGAGGGCGACGTCGGTGGCGCCGAGGTTATCATCGGCGAGCAGGGCAAGGTGACCGGGACGGTCGCTGCCGCACAGGTGATTGTGCGCGGTACGGTTTTGGGGGTCATTCGCGGGGGCACGGTGTCCTTGCAGTCCTCCTGCCACGTCGAAGCCGACATCCACCACATGTCCCTCGCAATCGAGCAAGGTGCGCACTTCCACGGTCATAGTCGGCGTGCCAGCGATGCGTCGGCACTGACCGCCGATTTCGTTTCCGTCAGGTCATAAATCGATCGTCCTCAGTGGCGATCTTGCCACTGGTCGCATTACCTCAATCGGGGGCTTTCATGTTCACGCGTAGCTCTACGGTCGAGCCGAGAACGCTCGAGCCGGTCCATACCGGCGGCAACGGTCTGCAACGCTCCATCAGCGCGCCCTCAAGCGGCGAGAAGTCGGTCATCGGCAACGATCTCAAGATCATTGGCCAGGGGCTGAAGATCATCAGTCGCGGCATTCTGCAGGTCGATGGTGAAATTGAAGGTGACGTTCAGGCCGCCGAGGTCATCGTCGGGGAGAGAGGCAAGGTGACGGGGATGGTGGCGGGCCGCCAAGTCGTCGTGCGCGGGACGGTCTCCGGCGTCGTCTGCGGGCAGACCGTCGCTCTCCAAGCCTCATCGAAGGTCGACGGGGACATTCACCACATGTCTTTTGCGATCGAACAGGGGGCGCATTTTGAAGGGCGGAGTCGCCGCGCTGCAGGCGAGACCGACCTCGTTGCGGTCGTTGAACAAAGAGCCGCGAGCCAATCGGGAAGCGTCGAATAGGATTGCAGCGGCCGGCTGAGGCCGGACGCCACCGGCGGTAGGGGTCGGCGCGCCGTTCCTCGCCGGGCCGACGCATGGTGCGGCGCCTGTGCCCGGCACGGTGCCCGGCACCACGCGAGGCGCCGCCCCGAACCCAAGAATTCTTCGTTAGCCGGCCCTCAATTGCAGCTCAATTCTCGCTTTGGCGCCGAGGGGTCCACACCCTTCGCCCCTACGACGTCGCGTGACCTGTGCCGTTGCAATTCCCCACCGGACCGATGGGAATACTCTAATATTTTCAATACTATCCAGGAAGATATCCACAGCCACCTGGCGCGTGACGCGTGCGCGCCGCGGCGCGCCGCCCCGTATCCACCTGCGCCTCAGCTCTATTTTGCCGCACTGCACACGTTTTGATTGCGACGCACAATTAACGGCAGTAAATGCTCCCCAGCTACAGAGGGGCTGGGTTGGCACCATGAGCACCGTTTGGGGCGTGAGAGACAGCAGCGGTGAGCTTCTGGAAAGCTTCACAGGCGCTTCGCGGCTTGAGGTCGGGTGCAAGCTGGTTCCACGGCCCTACGATGCATTCCGGCTGCGCGTGTCCTCCTCCTACCGTGAACTCTTCGATCGCACGCTTTCGGAGATCCTCGATCGCGAGCATTGGGAGATTGTCCGCGTAAGATAGGCTCTACGCGGTGCCATGGTGCGCGTCAGGGCCAGCGCGACTTTCCCCCGGTGTGAACCAGCGCCCGGCAGGGCGGCGCGACACTGCAGCGCCGCGCGCGGTAGGCGGTAAGAGGGCCGACCAGCGGCAGCCGATCGGCAGCGTGCGCGAGCCGGTCGTCGCGCAAACAACGCGCTAGCGGCGATGCGATTGTTCGGCCGCAGTTTTGCGGCATCCCCCAACGTCGGGACCACCCCTGCTCGGCGCGGCGATGAATGCCGTTCAAGTCTGAATGCGGATCGACCCCCGTTCGGGTGGTACCATGACCCCGCCGATGGCGCAGCGATCGGGGACTAAGGTAAGATTGCCTTCGACAGGTGCGGAGGA
>JBPYEF010000301.1:0-4009 GCA_051985875.1 Hyphomicrobiaceae bacterium | reverse complement strand
CAGTGATGCAGATGGGCGCGGTTCCTGCCCCCGAGCCTCGGCGTGGTCGCGCGGAGGGCTGTTGATCTTGGCCGCCGCCAGGCGACAATGCGCAGGGGCAGGGCAACAGCGGCCCGGCAATGGAGGGGACCATGGACCTCAAGCTCACTGGCAAGACGGCAGTCGTCACCGGGGCCAGCATCGGCATCGGCCGCGGCATTGCTCTGGCATTGGCGCGCGAGGGCGTGCGCCTTGCTCTGGTTGCCCGACGCGCAGACCTGCTGCGGACGGTCTCAGACGAGATCCTCGCCGCGGCGGGTAGCGCGCCGGTGTTGATCTGCGAGGATCTGCTTACCGAAGGCGCCCCCGAGCGAATTGCCAGGGCCGCGCTTGAGGGGCTCGGCACGGTCGAGATTCTCGTCAACAACGCCGGTGGCAGCCGACCGTTCACACGCCAGGCCGGTGAAGAACAATGGCAGGAAGCGATGACCCTGAACTTCACGCGCCAGCGCCAGCTCACCCACGGATTGCTCGAGCAAATGATCGCGCGCAAATGGGGCCGCATTGTCAACATCACCGGCAAGTCGGAGCCCGACGGCATCAACGGCGCCTTCTGTGCGAAGGCCGCGCTGCACTCCTGGGCAAAGGGGCTCTCGCGCGAGGTTGGCAGGTACGGCATTACCGTCAACAGCATACCGCCGGGCCGCATCATGTCGGAACAGATTCGCCGCAACTACACTCCCGAATACCGCAAGTGGCAGGCGGAGAACGAGATCCCCGTCGGGCGCTACGGGGAGCCCGAAGACGTCGCCCATCTCGTGTGCCTGCTTGCCTCGCCATTGGGCGGTTACATCACTGGCACCGTTATCCCCGTCGACGGCGGGCTGCGGCGCTACCAGTTCTAGCACCGGTGTTGCGGGCCCTGTTGCGGTGCGTGTGCCGCAGGCTAGGCCGTGGCGGCTGTGGCAGCGGGGGTAATTGGCTATTGTGCACCCCGGCGCAGCGGTCGCAGCGGCGGAAAGTTCTTGGGGAAGCGCATGTCGGATGAGCTGGAATACGCCGTGCTGCATGAATTTGTCGCGCCGGCGAGACGTAATCTGTCGCGAGCCACCTGGGACTACCTGATGGGCGCGGCAGAGACGGAGACCACCTATCTGCGTAACCGTTCGGCGCTCGACGCCATCATCTTGCGCCCGCGCGTGCTGCGCAACGTCGAGAAGGTCGACACCACTGCGCATGTGTTTGGCCATAGGCTCGATCTGCCGGTCATTCTCGCCCCGATCGGCTCACTCCAGGACATCGTCGCCGACGGCGGCGCGGCGCCGGCGCGGGTCGCCGCCCAAGCCAATGTGCTGCACATGCTGAGTTCGGTATGCGCTCCGGGCCTAGAAGCGGTGGCGGCAGTCAACGACCACCCCAAGCTCTTTCAGCTCTACGTGCGCGGCGACGCTGCGTGGGTGGACGCCCGCGTGGAGCGCGTCATTGCCGAGCGCTACGTTGCCCTCGCCCTCACCGTCGACCTCGACTACTACGGCCGCAGGGAGCGCGATCTCGCCAAGCGCTACAAGAGCACGGCCCGCCGTTCCGCCCCTGCCGACCACTTTCAAGCGCGCTTCTGCTGGGCAGATGTCGCACGCTTGCGGCGCAAGTTCGCCATTCCCATCATTCTCAAGGGCATCGCCACGGCCGAAGATGCGAGACTGGCCGTCGAGCACGGCGTCGCCGCGGTCTACGTCTCCAATCACGGTGGCCGCCAGCTCGATCACGGCAACGGTGCGATCGCCGTGCTTCCCGAAGTGGTGGAAGCGGTTCGCGGCCGCGCGGCGATCATCGTCGACGGTGGCTTCATGCGCGGCACCGACATCGTCAAGGCAAAGGCGCTCGGCGCCGACGCCGTCGGCCTGGGGCGGCTACAGGGCCTCGCGCTGGCCGCGGGCGGCGAGGCGGCGCTGCTGCGCATGCTCGCCCTGCTGCGCGACGAAATTGAGCGCTGTCTCGGGCTGCTGGGCGTCACCGCATTCGCCGAACTCGACCGCAGCTATCTCGCCCCGGCAGCGCCGCTCGCCCGCAGCGGCCTCGACAGCGCCTTTCCCCTGCTGCGGGAAGACTACTAGGCGTTCGCGCGGCTCGCCAAGAAATTAGAGGCGATGCCGACGATCGTGCGCGGTGCGCGGCGCTGATCCTTGGGCCCGGTGCCGGCGATCAAAACGGTTGCGGTATAGGCCGGGATGCCGTCTCACGACCCGCGCGCAGGTCGTGTGCCACTGTTGCGCGGGCCCGCCGCCATCGGCGTGAATTCGCACTCACGGGCTTGCACGATTGTTTGCCGCGATTCCCAACCTCGCGCGCGTGCCGATAATCCCGGACCCGTCTAACGGCTGGCCTGCGTTCAGCGTTCGTGCTGCTCTTGGGTCAGCTGGTGCGCAATCATGGCGCAGCCGCCGCGCGCGGCAGCGGTAGGGGGGCGCAGCAAGGCCGCGCGGCGAGCGATCAGCGGATCTCCGAGAGGAAAGACAGCTGGGCGGTATGCGCCGGGCCGTCCTGATCGACGAGCTCGGTTGGATAATCGCCCGTGAAACAGTGGTCGGTGAATTGCGGAGAGCGCGGGTCGCGCCGGTCCGCGCCGAGCGCGCGGTAGATGCCGTCGACCGAGAGGAATGCCAGGCTGGTCGCGCCGATGAAGGTACGCATCTCTTCCACACTCATGTTGGCGGCGAGCAGCTCAGACGTGCGCGGTGTATCGATGCCGTAAAAGTCGGGGTGCGTGATCGGCGGACTGGATACTCTCAAGTGCACCTCACGTGCGCCGGCCTCGAACATCATCTGCACGATCTTCTTCGATGTGGTGCCGCGCACGATGCTGTCGTCGACGAGGACGATGCGGTTGCCGCGCACCGGGCCGGCATTCGCCGAGTGCTTCAGCTTGACCCCGAGCTGGCGAATGCGTTGCTCGGGTTCGATGAAGGTGCGCCCCACGTAGTGATTGCGAATGATACCGAGCTCGAATGGGATGCCACTTCGCTGGGCATAGCCGATCGCGGCCGGCACGCCGGAATCGGGCACGGGGATGATGACATCGGCCGCGGCGGGCGCCTCCTGCGCGAGCTGCGCGCCCATTTGCTTGCGCAGATCATAGACGTTGCGCCCGCCGACGATCGAGTCGGGCCGGGCAAAATAGATGTACTCGAAGATGCAGGGGCGCGCCGGTCGGCGCGGGAATGGGCGATGGCTCTCGATGCCCGCCGCGGTGATGGTGACGATCTCGCCGTTCTCGATCTCGCGCAGGAATTGGGCGCCGACGATATCGAGCGCGCACGTCTCCGAGGCCAGCACGTAGGCCGACCCCAGCCTGCCCAGCATCAACGGGCGAATGCCGATCGGATCGCGCGCGCCGATCAGCATGTCGTTGGTCAAGCAAACCAGCGCGTAGGCCCCCTGGATCTGGCGCACGGCTTCGACGAAGCGCTCGACAATGCGGCGGCGCTGGGAACGCGCGAGCAGGTGGAGAATGATCTCGGTATCGGACGTCGACTGGCAGATGGCGCCCGAGGAGATGAGCTCACGCCGCAGCGTGAGGGCATTCGTCAAATTGCCGTTGTGGGCGACGGCAAAGCCACCGGTATCCAGGTCGGCAAACAGCGGCTGCACGTTGCGCAAAATCGTATCGCCGGTCGTCGAGTAGCGGTTGTGTCCGAGCGCGATGTGGCCCTTGAGGCGGCCGATGACCTCGGCTTTGTTGAAGTTGTCGCCTACCAGGCCGAGCCTTCGCTCGGAATGAAAATGACTACCGTCGAAGGTGACGATGCCGGCCGCTTCCTGGCCGCGGTGCTGCAGGGCATGCAAGCCAAGGGCGGTCAATGCCGCCGCATCCTCGTTGCCGAGTACGCCGAAAACGCCGCATGCCTCCCGCAGCGTGTCGCCACTGCCGGGATGCGCGCCGCGCTCGCCCTCGGTACCGCCAGCGTCGGGGGCAACGTTCATCGGTGAAGCCTCTTCAAGCTGCCATTCGGCGGGTACGCACGGGCTGCCT
>JBPYEF010000300.1:0-2911 GCA_051985875.1 Hyphomicrobiaceae bacterium | reverse complement strand
GACAAGACCGGCACGTTGACGCAAAACCGCATGTCGGTTGCCGAGATCCTCACCCCAGCTAGCAGACTAAGCGTCGCGCACGGCGCGGAGCGGGCCACCATGCCAGGCGCCGCCGCAAGTCCATTGTGCAGGCTGCTCGAAGTCGCCTGCCTGTGCAGCGAGGTAGCGCTCGCAAGGCGCGATGGCGTTTGCACGCTCGAAGGGTCCTCGACCGAAGTGGCACTTGTGCGCTGCGCGCAGCAACACGGGCTCGACTTCGAGCAGCTGCGTCGCGACAAGCCACGGCTGACGCTGCAAGAGCGCACCGAGACCTACCGCTTCATGGTGACGACGCACAGCGAAGCCGGCCGCGTGCTCGTCGCCATGAAGGGCAACCCGGCCGAGATACTAGCGCGTTGCCAGTGGGAGGCACGGCCAGGCGACGGCCGCCGCCCGTTGACACCGGCACGCACGGCGCGGATCGAACAACGCAATCTGGCGATGGCCCGCAGAGGCCTGCGCGTGTTGGGCTTTGCCTATGCGCTCGTGGACAGCGCGGCTGCAACCGGCGCACGTGACGCGGCGATGGTATGGCTTGGTGCGGCGGCGCTGCAGGATCCGATACGTCCGGGCGTTCCGCATTTGATGCGCCGCCTGCATCGCGCCGGCGTGCGCACCATCATGCTGACGGGCGACCAATACCAGACGGCGCGCGCGGTTGCGCACAAGATCGGTCTGGCGGGCACCGGCAGGCTGCGCATCTTGGACGCGACGCAGATCGCGGCACACAGTACCGGCGAACTCGGTCACGCCGCGCGCCGGGCGCATGTTTTTGCCCGCGTCACGCCAGCACAGAAGCTCACGATCGTGCGGGCCTTACAGGCCACCGGGGCGGTGATTGCCGTGGTCGGAGACGGCATCAACGACAGCCCGGCACTGCGCGCCGCACACGTCGGCTTGGCGATGGGTATCAACGGCGATGCCGCGGCGAGGGAGGTCTCCGACATCTTTCTGCATACCGACGACATCGGCCTGCTGGCGCAAGCTATCGGACAAGGCCGCACCACGCGCGCCAACATCCGCAAGGCGCTGCGCTTCATCCTGTCGACCAACACGAGCGAAGTGCTGCTGATGCTCGCCGCCGTTCTGCTGGGATTGGGCGAGGGCCTCACGCCGATGCAGCTGCTGTGGATCAACGTGATCACCGACGTTTTTCCCGGCATCGGCCTGGCCTTGGAACGCGCCGATCCTGACGTGCTGGAGCGTCGCCCATTCGCTCCGCAGCAGCCGATACTCGGAGACAGCGAGATCTCCGGTCTCCTCGCCGAGGGCGCGACTGTCGCCTCGGGAGCGCTGCTCGCGGGCATTTGGGCCGCCGCGCGCTTTGGCGCCGGCAGTCGGCAGATGCGCAGCATGACCTTTGGTGCGCTCGTCTTTGCGCAGCTGCAACACGCGATTGCCTGCCGCGCGCCCCGGGGAAACCGCCGCGCGGTTCCCGAGCTGCGGCCCAATCCGCAGCTGGCCGCCATCCTCGCGGCGTCGTTTGCGCTGCAGGGCGCAGCCTTCCTCATTGCGCCACTGCGGCGTGCGCTCGGCCTCGCCTCGGTTGGGCCCGCGGGCGGCATTGTCATGGCGCTCGCGAGCCTATTGCCGTCCCTTCTAAGGCTCACCGGGTCTCCCGCCGCGCGGCGGAGCGCGCCGCGGCGTTGATCCTAGACGGTCACCCGTGGCGGACGACCTTTGGCACCGCGAGCCCGGTCGAGGCGCCACTCACGGTGACAGGGTCGGGGCACCCGTTGCGCTCGGCTGCTGTGGCCTGTTGACGAGAATCTTGCGACCGCGCAGCTCGACCTGCGCTTCCGCCGGTTTTGGCAACGTGATCTTCAGGACGCCGTCCCTGAATTCGGCGGTGACCCGATCGGGATCGACGCGGTAGGGAAGCGTGATCGTGCGCTGGAAGGCCCCGTAGGAGCGCTCCGTGCGGTGCAGGCGGAAACTCCCCTGCTCCTTCTTGTGCTCATGCTCGGAGCGCTTTTCACCCCTGATCGTCAGCTGGTCGCCCTCAAGGGAGACATCGACATCGCCCTCGGCGACGCCCGGAAGCTCGGCCGTGAGCGTCACCACACGCTCGTCTTCCGCCACATCCACGCGCGGGGCGAGCACGCCGCCCATGCTGCGGCCGAACCAATCTTCGAACAGCGAGTCGACCTGGGTCTTGAAGCCGCGAAAATACTCGACCTCCCGGCTGCGATCGCCCCAGCTCGGAAACCAAGATTTGTTGGTCATTCCATCGATTCCTTGACGTTGACTTTCCGTGGGGAGAGGCACTTGCTGCCCCAACGCTCAAGTCCACTCCCGGTTCCTGCCCCTGGTCGCGCGGGGTAGCGCACCGTGCGCCCGGCAGATCCGTCCGGCATCCCCTGGACGGCCATTCCCTCTTGTGGCGCAGATTGCGCGCGCCTTGCCCCCTCGTGCGCAGTTCGCGTCGCACCCCTCGACCCTACCGCCGTTGCGCAGTTGCCCCTGCCGGCTCCGGCTTAGAGGTTCGCGCGGGCAAATCCGCACCGCAATTTCCGTCCGGGGGATAGCTTGCATATGGTCGTGCGTGGGATGGCAGGCAACCCTCCGCCCTAACCACGGCCCCCGGGCCCAAGCGTCATGCACTCCCATGCACCATGCACGCGCCATGGCTGTGCGTGGCAGGTCGGCACGCACCCGGCCAACTGCCCCGATGGCTCGTCCCTGGGGACGTCACCGATGACGGCAAACGCCACGTCGCCTGCTTCATCGTCGGTGCGGTGATTGCCGGCCCGGCATTCACGCGGCGGCGTCGCCGGGCGTGTGCATGTGCGATTCTTCGCGCGGCGCGGTCAGCGCCTCGGCGACCTGCCGCAAGCGATGCAGGATCTCCCGCGCCTCCTCCGTCGGCTCG
>JBPYEF010000299.1:0-7235 GCA_051985875.1 Hyphomicrobiaceae bacterium | reverse complement strand
TGCGCCTTGCTCAGCAGCGCGTCGGTGGCGATCAGGGCAATGGTCGTCGAAGGTGGTGCGCGACGCTTCATTGTCAGCGCGAGGGCTTGGCCGGGTACGTGCGGCGGCTGTCCGAGGCCGCCGAATTCGCGGCCGATCTCGACCGGCGCCGCCCAGAAGTACGGACCATCGCCGATCACCGTGCTGCCGACGGCATTGACGACGGCGATGGCGCCGACCTCGAACCCCGACGGCGTGCAGATGCTCGCCGAACCGAGGCCGCCCTTCAGGTTGGCCGTTGTCGCACCGTACCCGCCGCCGACCGTGCCCATGGCGAAGGCGCCGGCGCGCGCTTCTTCAGTCGCCTGCCAACCGAGCTCCCAGTAGGGAGGCACGCGCCCCCAGTCCTTGTCGCCACCGTTGAGCAGATCGAAGACGATGGCCTGCACCGCAATGGGCACGTTCACCGGGCCGATGCGCATGCCGCGCCCCTGGGCGCGCAGGTAGGACACCGCGCCCCCGGCCGCGTCGAGGCCGTAGAGGGAGCCCCCGGTCAGCAGTACGGCATCGATGCCGTGCGCCGTCATCTCAGGCTCGAGCAACATGGTATCGCGGCCCCCCGGTGCGCCGCCGCGCGTGACGCCGGAAGCGACGGTGGCAACGTCGAACACAATCGCGGTCGCGCCGGTCGCTATGGTGGGGTTGTGCGCATTGCCGACGCGAATACCGGCAATGTCCGTGATCAGGTTCTGTCGCTCGCTCACCGCGCCTCCTGTGGTGGCAGTGCACGCCCGCAACCGCCCGCTTTTTTCTGCCTTGTGTCACGGCACGGCCGGCAAAACGCCGGCCACAGCTCGCGGCCGCGGAGGGCGCAGTGCGCCGGCGACTGAGGTTGCGCCGCGCGCACCCCAAGAGCAAGCGCCGCGCGCACCCTCAAGCGCAAGCGCCGCGCCCACCCTCAAGCGCAAGCGCCGCGCCCACCCTCAAGCGCAAGCGCCGCCCCCTAAGGAGTACAGATCGCGCTTTTCGCGGCAAATCGGCGTGCCGCAAATGCTTGCTTACGCGCAAGAGGCAGCCCCGAGGCTGCCTCCCGTTCCCGTTTCCGCTGTGCCGCGCGCGGTCCCAGCGATCAGTTCTGGAAATAGGTGATTTTGCCGTCCGCTCCCTTCTTCCAGGTGTACATCACGTAGTCGAGGCGCGTGACGTCGCCCTTCTTGTCGTAGGCGAGGTCGCCGATCACGGTCTTGAACGGCTTGCCGGACTTGGTGGCCGCCGCGACCTTTTTGGTGTCGAGCGACTTGGCGTCTGCAGCGGACATGGCGATCACCTGCAACGCCGCATAGCTGTAGAGGGTGTAGGCTTCGGGATTGATGTTCTTGGCCTCGAATGCCTTCACGACGCTGGCTGCCGCCGGGTTCTTGCGCGGGTCTGGCGCGAAGGTCATGAGCGTGCCCTCGACGCCGGGGCCGCCGATCGTAGCGAACTCGTCGGAGGTGATCCCATCGCCGCCCATCAGCGTCGCCTTGACGCCCTGGTCGCGCATCTGCCGCACGATCAGTCCACCCTCGGTGTGCAGGCCGCCCCAGTACACGAGGTCGGCGCCCGACGCCTTGATTTTGGAGACCAGCGCCGAGAAGTCCTTCTCGCCGATGTTGATACCCTCATAGAGGACTTCCTTCATGCCGCCCGCGTTGAGCGCCTTCTTGGTCTCGTCCGCCAATCCCTGCCCGTAGGTGGTCTTGTCGTGAACGATGGCGACCTTCTTGCCCTTGAACTTGCCCAGAATGTACTTGCCGGCGACCGCGCCCTGCTGGTCGTCCCTTCCGCAGGTGCGAAACACGTTCCACATGCCGCGCTCGGTGACCTTGGGATTGGTCGCCGATGGCGTGATCATGTAGATGCCGTTCTCCTGGTAGACCTCGGAGGCCGGTATGGTCACTCCCGAGTTGAAATGGCCGATCACGAACTTGACGCCATCGCCGGCCATCTTGTTGGCCACCGACACGCCCTGCTTAGGGTCGGAGGCATCGTCACCGAACACCAGCTGGATCTGCTGGCCATTGATGCCACCCTTGGCGTTCAGGTCGGCGACAGCCTGCTCGGCGCCGTTCTTCAGCTGCGCGCCGAACGCCGCGTTCGGCCCGGTGAGCGGACCGGCGACGCCGACCTTGATTTGAGCGGACGCGCTGCCTGCGGCGAGCAGCGCCGCGGCGGCGGTGGCCAGTGCCGGCCAAAAAACGTGTTTCATCACGGTCTCCACATTCCCATGCTGAATTTCCGTCGAGGTGATCATCGGCGGGGCAGCCGCCGGACGGCCGGATCATTGAAGAAAAGTTGGGCAAAGTCACGCCGTTTTGTGGCGCGCGGCGTACGTGCGGCAAGACGGCCGCCTAGTCCACCGGGCTGCCGGTAAACACGTCCCGGTCATGGACGGCGCCGCCAGCCGAATGGCGTGCGGTGTTCGTAGATCCAGCCATATTGCGTCACCATCTGCCGCGCACGGACCAACCGATAGCCGAGCGTGGCGGCGCAAACCGCCACGGCGAATTCGACCAGATAGGCCCCGGCGGAGGCCAATTGCTCGGCAAACAAAGCGAAGTGACAAAAGCGCACGCCCGCCGCCAGAACGAGCATGTAGGCGGGCACCTGCCAGAACGGACGCCAGGTCTGGGCGATTGCCTTTCCGGCCTGATAAGCCGCGGCCCCACCGAGCACCACCGTCAAGAGCACGAAGGTGTAGAGGCTGCCGCCGTCGGCGATGTTCACCGTCCCGCCTCCAAGTTCCGGCCGCCCTCGAGATACGCGGCGCGCACCTCGGGGCGGGCCAACAGCTCCTTGCCCGTCCCGGTCATGGTCACCAAGCCGCTGACCATGACGTAGCCGCGATGGGCGAGCTTCAGGGCATGATAAGCGTTCTGCTCGACGAGGAAGATCGTCATACCCTGCCGGTTGAGCTCAGCCAGCACCTGGAAGATCTGCTTGACGATCAGCGGCGCCAGGCCGAGAGAGGGTTCATCGAGCAACAGCAGCTCGGGCCTGCTCATCAGTGCACGCGCAATCGCCAGCATTTGCTGCTCGCCCCCCGAGAGGGTGCCGCCGCGCTGGTCGAGCCGGCGGGCCAGGACCGGAAACAGCGAGCACGCGCGCTTGAGGTCCTCGGCAAAGTGCAGGTTGTTGTCGATTTCGGCGCCCATCTGCAGGTTTTCGCGCACGGTCATGCGCGGAAATATGCGCCGCCCCTCGGGTGCCTGGGCAATGCGCAACCGCGCGATCTGATGCGTTGGCAGATCGGTTATGTCGCGCCCGGAGTAGTAGATGCGGCCCTCGCGCGCTCGCGGATTGCCGAAGATGGTCATCATCAGTGTCGACTTGCCGGCACCGTTGGCGCCAATCAGGGTGACGATCTCGCCCTGATGCACATCGATCTCAACACCCTTCAACGCCATGATGCTGCCGTAGAAGGTCTTGACCGCCCGCACGGCGAGCAACGGCTCGCTCATGGCGCAATCTCCGCTTCGGCACTCTCCACCTCCTCGTCGGCGACGCCGAGATAGGCGGCGATGACCTTCGGGTCGCTGCGCACTTCTGCGGGAGACCCATCGGAGATCTTCTGTCCGTAGTCGAGCACGACGACGTGATCGGAGATCTCCATCACCACGGACATGTCGTGTTCGATCAAAAGGATGGCGATGCCTTGCTCGCTCTGTATGGCCTTGAGCAGGGCCTTGATCTCAGAGGACTCCCGCGGGTTTAGCCCTGCCGCGGGCTCGTCCAGGCAGAGCAGCGCGGGCGACGTGCACATCGCCCGGGCGATTTCCAGCCGCCGCTGCGCGCCATAGGGCAGATCGCCGGCGGGGTCGTCCACCCGCTCGATCAACCCGACGCGCTCGAGCCAATACTTGGCGTGCTCCACTGCCGCTCGCTCGGCCTCTGCATAGCCCTTGGCGCCGAACAGGCCGAGGACGGTATACCCCGAGGCGCGCATCAGGCGGTTGTGCTGGGCGACGATCAGGTTCTCGAGCACCGTCATCCCCGCGAACAGGCGGATATTCTGGAAAGTGCGGGCCACGCGAGCGCGCGTCGCAATCTCGAAGTCCGGCATGCGCTCGAGCAGAAACAGATCGCCTGCGGTGGTTTGGCGCCAGCGCTTGCCGGAGGAGGTCAGGGCGTCGATTTCCGCGGCCGTGGCCGCGCCGCCGCGGTACAGCAGCATGCGGCCGCTGGTCGGCTTGTAGAAACCGGTGATGCAGTTGAATACCGTCGTCTTACCGGCGCCGTTCGGCCCGATCACCGCCGTGATGGCGTTGGACTGCACGGCAAAGCTCAGCGTGTCGACCGCGATCAGCCCGCCAAAGCGCATCGTCAGCTGCTCGATGCTGAGCAGAGGAGCGGCGGCTGGACCCATCAGCCGTGGCCCTCTTTGACGAGATCGCCGCGGATTGCCCGCCGCGCTTTGAGGACGATCGACGGCTGGCGCGTGGCGATAAGTCCGCGCGGGCGCCAGATCATCAGTGCCACCATGCCGAGGCCGAACAGCAGCATGCGGTACTGCGCCGGGTCAAAGTCCTCCCCGAACAGCCGTTTCAACCAATCGAGCTCGCGCAGGATCTCCGTGCCGCCGATCATCACTACCGCGGCGATGGCGACGCCGATCTGGCTGCCCATGCCGCCGAGCACGACGATGGCCACCACCACGGCGCTTTCCATGAAGGTGAAGGACTCCGGGCTGATGAAGCCCTGCCGCGCGGCAAAAAAGGAGCCGGCGAAGCCACCGAAGCCTGCCCCGATCGCGAACGCGGTTAGCTTGGTGTTGGTCGTGTTGATGCCGAGGGAGCGGCAGGCAATTTCATCCTCGCGCAGCGCTTCCCAGGCGCGGCCGATCGGCAACCGCCGCAACCGCAGGGTTACCCAGTTGGTGAGCAGCGCGAGCCCGAGGATGACGTAGAACAGGAAAATTGTGCGATGCAGGGGCAGAAATTCGATGCCGAAGAAGGCGGCAAAGCCCTCGTCGCTGGCATTGAACGGCAGGCCGAAAAAGGTCGGGCGCTGTATGCCGGAGATGCCCGCGTAGCCGTTGGTTACCGGCACCCAGTTGATAAGCACAATGCGGATGATCTCGCCGAAGGCCAAGGTGACAATGGCCAGATAGTCGCCGCGCAAGCGCAGCACGGGAAAGCCAAGCAGAAGCCCCCAAAAGGCCGCCAGCAGTCCGGCAAGCGGCAGGCACAGCCAGAAGCCGACGCCAAAATTTTGCGATATCAGCGCCGTCGCATATGCGCCGACCGCATAGAAGGCGACATAGCCCAGATCGAGCAACCCGGCGAGGCCGACGACAATGTTGAGCCCCCAGCCGAGCATCACGTAGATCATGATCTGTATGCCGAAGTTGTCGATCCATTTGAGGGCTCCCGCTCTGCCGGTGAGCTCGAGCACGAGGGGGGGATAGATCAACAGCAGCAACAGGCCGGCGCCGGCGAACACCCGGCTCGTCCCGCTCGGTACCGCGATCCGCGCCAGAGGTCGCGACGCGCGCCAGGAGGCCAGCGGCGCCACCAGCAGGTAGCCGAGCCGCAGCACGAAGGTTGCCAGCACGGCAAACGCCACGTAGCCCCACCGCGACTGCAGCACGAGCTCGTTCGTCATGTTCTGCTCGGTGCGTAGCGCCAGGATCGGCACCGCAAGCCCGAGCGCGAGGACCGCCGCGGTCAGCGCCTCCCAGCAGGCTGCCACGAAGCTGATGCTGGGATTTTTAGGGCGCATCGGCGCTAGACCTTCTCGGTTTCGGGCTTGCCGAGCAGTCCCGAGGGCAGGAAGATCAGCGCGATGGCGAGAATGGAGAATGCGGCAACGTCCTTGTAGTCGATCGAGAAATACGCCGACCACAGCGTTTCGATCAGGCCGATCAGCAGCCCACCCAACACCGCGCCGGGCAGCGAGCCGATGCCGCCCAGCACTGCCGCGGTGAACGCCTTGACCCCCGGCACGAAGCCGTCGGCGAAGTTCACCACCCCGTAATAGATCATGAACAGCAGCCCAGCGACTGCCGCGAGCGCTGCGCCGATGACGAAGGTCAGCGAGATCGTCCGATCGACATCGACGCCAAGCAGGGCTGCCATGCGGCGATCCTGCTCGCAGGCGCGCTGGGCACGGCCGAGCGCGGTCTTCTGCACCACGAACCAGAAGGCGACGAGCAGCACGACCGTCACAACAACGATCAGGATCTGCTTGTAGGAGAGAGTGATCGCGTAGCCCTCGCTGCCGCTGCTCAGGGCGATTACGCCGGACAGGATCGGCGGTACCGGCTTGTTCCGCGGACCCTGCGTCACCTGCACCATATTCGACAGGAAGATCGACATGCCGATTGCCGATATCAGCGGGGCTAGCCTGAAGGAGCCGCGCAGCGGGCGGTAGGCAAGGCGCTCGATCGCCCAAGCCCACAGCGAGGTCAGCACCATGCCGAGGACGAGAACGATGAGCAGCGCCAACGCCAGCGAGCCCGTTCCGAGGATTTGCGTCAGAGCCAACAGGAAAATCAGGGCGATGAAGGCCGACAGCATGAATACATCGCCGTGCGCGAAGTTGACCATGCCGATGATGCCGAACACCATCGTATATCCGATGGCGATCAGGCCGTAGATGGAGCCGAGCGTGACGCCATTGATCAGCTGCTGGATGAAGTATTCCATGTACCGCCCCCTCGTCGCTTGGCGCCGCCGGCCCAGGCTAGCAGACGCCGCACGGGCGCCACAACGCGGCGCCCGCGTGCGCGGGGTCAGGCGCGTTGTCGCGTCAGAGCATGTTGTGGGTACCGTCGCAGAACGGCTTGTCGTCGGTTCCCTTGCAGCCGCACAGATTGACGGTCCCCGAGGCGTCGGCGACGAACCGGTACGGCTGCAGGCTGGTCGTCTTGTGCGATCCGTCGCAGAACGGCTGCCTGGCGGATCGGCCGCAGGCGCACCAGAAATACGCTTTTCCCGCCTCGAGCGTCACCTGATAGGGGCTCTTCTGGGCACACACCGGCTCCTCGGACATCTCTTCCCTCCATGGTTCCCGCTTTTCGGCACTGGCTCGCTTGGGGTGGAGGCTCGCGGAGGCCCTGTCAGCTCACGTTGAGCGTCTGGCGCTCGACGATGGTATTGCCGTCGTCCTCGACCCAGGTGAACTCGAACTCCCCCGGTCCCGGGACCCGCATGTAGAAGGCCAGGTAGGGGTTGGCCGAGACCCCCGGGTGCAATTCCGCGGAGAATACCTCGGCG
>JBPYEF010000298.1:0-3291 GCA_051985875.1 Hyphomicrobiaceae bacterium | reverse complement strand
ACGCCTGTTGCGACCCTTGGCCGAGCGCGAACTCCTTGGAGCCATTGGCCGTGCGGACGGTGAGCAGTGTCTGATAATGGTCGCCGAAGAAATCGCCCCAATCCTCGCGCAGCACCAGGGTCCCCGAACTCCTCTCGCAGGTGAGCTCCATCTCCAGCCGCGCGCGGCTCGCATCTCCGCTGCGAATGCGCACGCGCCCGGGGTGGCAGGGCTGCCCGTCGATCGCCAGGGTGACGCTGCGCATCAGCCGCTCGGCCAGCGCCTCGGCTGCGTCGCGGTTGCCACCGGCGGCGGCTGCAATCGCCGCAACCGCCGGCTCCGGCAATTCCGGCAGCGCCAATGACAGCTGATAGTCGATGTGTGCGTCCGTTACGGTCGCCTGGGCGAGCCCCGTCACGGTCACGTGCGCCCGCGCAGAAAAAGGCGGTGTGAGCAGCGCCGCCACCGCTGCCAGAAAACCCGTCAGCCCGCGCCGCATGATCATGGCATGCCCGCCAGCCGTTCCCAGGCCTCGGCGACGAAGGCCGGCAGCAGCATGACCTCGTCGTGCCCGGCGACGCGCGCGTAGCGGTCCGTAGCCAGCGCATTTTCGCCGCCGAATGCGATCACGAAGGGCTGCGCCGAGCCCGCGTGCACGGCAACCCTTACGCGCGGCGCATCGAGCCCGAATTCCGCAAGATTGGCGGTGGAAATTTCGCGCATCGGCAAGGTTCGCTCGGCCCCCGAATTGCGCAGCAGGGTGAGTGCGATTGGCAGATCGCGCGCGAGGCCGGAAAGCGGCGGGCCCTGCGCGACGCGCCACACCCCCGCCTCCGTGCGTTCGAAGCGCCAGGCGCGGCCGTCGGCGGCGAGCTCGACCGCGCTGATCGATGCAAGCGGCGTGTCGCGCAGCGGCCCCCGCGCTTCGAATGGCGCAAGGCCCGGGCCGGGGCGCTCGCCGGTCAGGCCAAGCACGAGGAGATAGCCGAGTGCTACGGCAGCGAGCGCCGGCCAGGCGTAGCGCTTCAGCGCCGGATCCACCACACCGCACCTCCCGTTGCCGCCAGCAATCCCGGAAGCAAGACGACGGTCAAAAGGAAAATTGCGCGCATATCCGCATTGGTGAGCATTACCGTCGGCAGAACCTCGGTTGCGGCTTGCATGGCGGGCGCGCGCTCCTCGCGGATCAACCAGGCGATGGCGCCGAGCACGACGTCGGCATTGGAGAGGTAGGGGAAGAAGGAGTTGCTCGCGAAATCGGCGTCTCCGAAGACGATGAGCCTGAACGCCGCACCTTTCTCCTCCAGCCGTCCCTCCGCGGCAACCGCGAGCGGATAGGCCCGGCGCGGCTTGTCGGCGGTGCCGCGTTCGAGATCGAGCCGGTCGGTGATCAAATAGGACGACGCGCTGCTCGCCATCAGCGTCGCTGCGGAAATGCTCGGGGTGGGCACAGGCTCGAGCGGCCGCGCCCCCGGGTAGAACGAGAGCGCGAGCCCGCGCGTCACGGGGTGCTCGGTGTAGTGCGTCACCGCGATCATCTGCTCGTCGGTGAAGTAGTGGGAGAGGGGATCGACGATGATGCCGCTGCCGACGGCGATGCCAGCGGCGGCAAGTGCTGCGTGCAGCTCATCCCCCAATTCGTAGTCGGGCTCGAGGAGAAAGAGCGCCGACCCGCCGCTGCGCAAGTACGCCTTGACCGCGTCCACTTCGGGAGGCGTGTAGCGCGTTCGGGGGTTGGCGTCGATGAAGGTGACGCAGGCTTCGGGGATCCGCTGCTCCGCGGTGAGCACCACCTTGCGCGGCGTCAGCCCGAGCTTCTCGAGCGCGCGCCGCACGCGCCCCAGCCCATGCTGCTCCATCTGCACCACCGCCATTCCCTGCGCGTTGTGGCTGTGGCTGTGGGTCCCCTCGAAATGCGTGTGAAACTCGAAGTTGTCGATGTCGTATTCGCCGTGACCCGAGCCAAAGCAGATCGCGGTCTGCCGGCGGCGCAGCAGCCGCAGCAGGCCGAGCCCGATCTCGCGGTCGTCGGTGGTGATCACCTCGATGCGGCGATCCTGCGCCTGCAGGACGGCGGCGTTGTAGACGCGCACACCCTGTTTGCTGGCGAGGGCGGGGTTGCGGTCGGCGTCGACGAGCCGCACCTCGAGGTGAGCGTTCTGCCGCTGCAGCTGCAGCAGCATGGTATTGAGCGCGCGCGCCGCGGGGTTCTGGTCCTGGTAGAAGTAGGTGACGCTGACGGGCTCGTTCAAGTTGCGGACGATGTCGCGCGTTTCCGCCGACGGCGTGAACGCCTTCTCGCGGGTCATGTCAACGTGGGTATCGTGGCGAAACAGCGCGACGTTGGCGAGCACGGCGGTCGCGATCGCGGCCGCGGTCAGCAACGCTCTGCCGACGAGGCGGCGGCCCGCGGCGATGAGCACGGGGACGCGCAAGCCGGCCGCAAACAGCAGCGCGAGGGCGATGAGCACGCCGAGGCACCACAATACCCTGGTCAAGTCGGCAGCCTCGCTCATCGCTCGGCCAGCCCCCGCGTCGTCAGGAACAGCGCCAGCATGGCGCCGCTCACGAAGTAGCCGATATCCGACAGGAATACCGAGCCCTGCACCATCGGCCGGAAGTGGCCGATCAGCGATAGGTTGAGCGCCACCGAATCGAAGGGGGCGGGGAGCAGGTAGGCGACGGAGTCGGCAAACCACAGCATGAGCAGTGTGCCTATGGCGAGCGTCGCCGCGACGACCTGGCTCTCGGTAACGCTCGACATCAGCAGTCCAATGCCAACCAGCAACGCGGCGTGGAGCGCCAAGGCGAGATACCCCGCATAGATCGGCCCCCAATCGGGATCGCCGTAGCGGGCGAGAATGAGCGCGTAGACGAGGGAGAGCGCGTAAATGGCGTAGATCAGCATCAGGCTTGCCAGATACTTGGCGAGCACGATCCAAACTTCGCGCACGGGGGCGGTGAGCAGCAATTCCAGGGTATCGGCGCGGCGTTCCTCTGCAAACCCGCGCATGGTCAAGACGGGGATGAAGAGAATCGACAGCACGTACATCTGGTGAAAGATGTATTGCAGATTGGCGACCTTGGTGGCGAACAGCGTCAGGCTGAAGGTGTAGCCGAGCACCAGCAGAAACACGGCACCGACCGTATAGCCGAGCGGCGACCGGAACGTCGCGTTCAGCTCTTTGCCGAGCAGGAACGATAAGGGTCTCATGTCAAGGACAAGAACCATTCTTCGAGATCGGGCGTATCGGCAATCGCGCGCACGCCGAGCAGCTTGCCTTCGAGCATGATCGCAACCCGCTCCGCCGT
>JBPYEF010000297.1:0-9268 GCA_051985875.1 Hyphomicrobiaceae bacterium | reverse complement strand
CATCCCCCGTGATGCCGCCGTCACCGGCCCGCGTGCGGGGCTACCGATTTTACCGTCCAATCAGAACCTGCCGCAGATGCATTATGGCTGGTCACGCGCGGCGATTGACCGACACGCCGAGATCGTCAGGGGCGTACCTCGCTCCCTCGTGCAGCGGCCGGGTGTGGGCCAAAGTGGCCGACCGGCGCGCGATCGCCGCGTTCACGAGTGCGGCCGGTGTGCGCGCTGCAGGAGGGTATTTGACCGATGGCGCACCTTTGCAGGAAGCTTGGGCACGCTCCATGCCCGGCGCGGTAGGACACGAAAGCGCAATGGACTCGGAAGAAGAGTTGCGGCCAAAACGCGAAGACGCGCGCTGGACCTGGCCCAAAATCGCGATCATCGTTGCATCGTTGTTGGCGATGGCAATCCTGCTGCTTTGCGACTTCGAACGCTAGCCGATGAACAGGAGTTCGCGGGCGAACTTGAGACCTTTCCGGGGGATCTGACCGACCGTTGCCATGGCTACCTGCCCGATCATCCCGCCCTTCTGCCTGCCCAACAGGTTGATCGCCGGGCACAACGCCGGTTGCGCACCTTGCCTGCGCCTCCCCGGCGCATTGGGCTCCCCCTGAGCGTCGACCGGCACGAGTGCAATTTGGCGCGCCCCCTCGGCCGCACGGCCGACGCTTGTACACGGCCGGGCCTGCAGCTCACGCCAACAGGCGCGCGAGGGCACGCAGGCACGCGCCCGATTGCTCATCCAGCCGATCGCACGTCAGGTCCCACTCGCAGGCGATGATCAGCAGCAAATCGCGCGTCTCGTGCCGGTCGCGACCGGAGAGCGACGCCGCGCGCCTACGGCATAGGTCGGCAATTTCGCGCAGACCCGTTGGATTGCGGACCAAGACCGGCATGGTCGCCGCCAGCGCGCCGCGGATGGCGGCCAGATCGCCCCAACGGCGCAGCTCCGCGGCGGTTCGTGCACTGGCCATAATCGACGCTACATCGATTTGTCGTGGCACACAGCAGAGGCGCCGCGTTTCTAACAGGAAAACGCGCCACCGGTTCGGCGGCCGACCTGCGTTTGGTCTACGCGCCGCCAGCCTGAAGCCATGCCCCGGAACCATGGTGGCGCCCCAACGTCTGGCACCCACCGCGGCGGCCGGCGCGGCTAGCTCGCTATGCTATGGATGATCGGTATAAGGACGCTTAAAGCGAAGCGCAGTGCCGCAGCGAGCAGGAACAAACCAAGCCCGATTTCGAGCCGGCGTTTCGGCAGCGCATGGGCAAGCCGTGCACCGTGGGGAGCAAAGAAGCTCGAGATCGGCGCCATGACGATGACGCCCAGCAGGGAAACGAACCCGAGCGACAAGGGCGGCAGCAGAGCTTGATGCGGAAGCCCCGCCAGCACATAACCCATGCTGCCGGCGATGGCGATCGGAACCCCGAGTGCGGCGGACGTGGCCACGGCGTTATGGATCGGCTTGCCATAGAGCGTCAGCACGATAGCCGCCAGCGAGCCACCGCTCACACCCATCAGCGAAGCCGCCAGGCCGATGGCGGCGCCGTAGCCCGCCATGACCGGGGCTCGGCTCGGCAGGCTGCTCCCGAGCCTCCAACTTTCGCGCCCGAGCAGAAGCTTACTGGCAATGGCGGAAGCAATGAGCGCGAAAGCGACCTTAAACACGCCAGGCGGCGCGTAGGCAGCGATCGCCGCGCCGACGGCGACACCGGCGATCGACGGCAACGTCCAGGTGCGCAGCACCGGCGAGAGCACGAGCCCCTTGGCGCGGTGCACGCGGTAGGACCGGATCGTCGTCGGTACGATGATCGCCAGCGACGTTCCAATGCACAGCTGCATGCGCACCTCTTCTGGTACGCCAAAGATGCGGAACATTTCATAGAGCACCGGCACGATGATCGCGCCTCCGCCGATGCCGAACAGCCCGGCGAGCAGCCCGGTGACGATGCCAGCGACGACGATACCTGCCGCCAGGTAGAACATTTCGGCGAGGGGGACTTCGAGCAACATCTTCTGCCGTTTGCTTTGCCGGGGTGCCGAGCTCGCAAGTACAAATCGCCGGGCAACCCGGTGCTGCGCGGGCTACGCCGCCGCCAGCCCGAGCAGGGCTCGGGCCTCGGCCGGCGTTGCCGGCCGCCTGCCAAACCGAGCGCAAGCCTCCACCACGCGTCGCACCAGCGCTGCGTTGGACGGGGCCAACGTGGCCTTGTCCAAGCGCACGTTATCCTCGAGTCCGGTTCGACAGTGCCCGCCGAATTCGAGCGCCCAGTGATTGAGCGTGATTTGGTCCTTGCCGATGCCGGCGCCCGTCCATGTCGCGTCGGGGGCAAGCCTGTTCAGCGTTTCGACGTAGAACTCGAATGTGCGCCGGTCGACGGGCATTGCATTCTTCACCCCCATGACGAATTGCACGTGTAGCGGCCCCTCAATCTTGCCGACCTTATGCATGGCGACGGCCGAGAAGATCATCGATAGATCGAAGGCCTCGATCTCGGGCTTGACACCAAAGCGCCGCATCTCCGCGGCGAGCCAGTCGATCAGCTCCGGGCTGTTTTCATAGACGCGCAAGGGGAAATTGCACGAGCCGGTCGACAGCGAGGCCATATCTGGCCGCAGCGACAGCATGCCACCGCGCTCGCGGCCGTTGCCCGAGCGTCCGCCGGTTGAAAACTGCACGATCATCCCCGGACAGTGCTTGCGGATACCCTCGAGCAAGAGCGCGAAGCGGTGGGGATCGGAAGTCGGTCGGCCCTCGTCGTCGCGCACGTGACAGTGCGCCAGACTCGCTCCGGCGGCGAAGGCCTCGTGCGTCGATTCAATCTGCTCCGCGACCGTGATCGGGACGGCGGCATTGTCGCGTTTGCTTGCGACCGAGCCCGTGATCGCCACGGTGATAATGCAGGGGATGGTCATTGTCAGCGCCTCCGCCCTCGTCTACCTGCAAGCCGCGACACCTTCCGCGGGATCGCGCGCCTTTGCCGGGCCAATGGTCACTCGGGAAGGCCAAGCAGCGCAAGCGGCCGCACGCGGAGGCGGTCGGGCACGTTCCGTTTCGAGGCCGTTGAGCCGGCAACCGAGCGCGCCGAACCAGCGTGCGGTTGCCAAGCTGCCCGGCGAAGAGAGGCGGCGACAGGCGACGGGGCAATGGGGTGCCGGGGCACAGCGCGCAGGGCCTCGCGACCATCGGTCGGGAAACATCGCACAGGAGCCGACCGCAGCGCTGCACGGCGCGATGGTAGCGCGCCCGTCGGACCGGGCGGCCGCGTCGAGCCTCAGGCAAGCGCTCACGGGGTGGGATTGCCGGTGGCTCGCGAAGCCCCTAATCCGGCATCGGCATTTTCCAGCCCTCGCAATGTACGCTTGCACGCCGTACGCCACTCCGCCTTGCTCATATGCGTTGCGCGCTCCCAGAAGTTCATGCAGTCCTGCAGCGTTTCACCGCCACCTCCGGGCGTGCTCGTGGCGCTGGACGTTGACGTGCCCGGCGAGAGCGCCAGCCCGGGCGTCGGCGTCCCACCGCTTGAGAATTGCGTCTGCAGCTGCGGAGCCAGGGGTGCGGGCGGCGGCAGCGGCGCAAGAGGCGCGGCGGTCGCCGAGCCTGCTGGCGGCGGGGTCGCCTGCGTCGTCACCGGCGGCGGGGCCGAGAATACCCCGAGCGCCACGGCGGCAGCGGCGCCGCTTTGCCCTGTGGTTGTGGCCGATCCCGGCGCGCGTGCCGTGGCGGCTGGAAGACGCGCAAGGCCGACTGCCGACGCAGCGCGGCCGCCTCCGCCTCCGCCTCGCGCCGCTCCCGCGGCGGCGGCGGGCGGCGGCACCCAACCCAGCAGGCCTGCCACGCCCAGCAAAAGTCCGCACCACACCAGCCTGCGTAGGGAATTTGGCCTGCGTATGGAATTTGGCCTGCGCATGGAATTTGGCCTGCGCATGGAATTTCGCCTGCGCATTGGAATTAACTCCTCGGTCAGCATTGCTGGAGAAACGTTGCGTCAGCGCACTTCGTTCACGGCCGGGGCAAGACCGCCGCGCGCGCTGATTGTCGCGCCGCATTCGGATCTTTGGGTGCACGGCAGCGAGCGCAAACCGAGGGCGACGGGAGTTGTAGCGCTCAATCGTTGGACAGGCGAAACTCGGGCGCTCAAGGGCGCAACCAACGGTCGGTTAGGCGTGTTCGCGTATGCTTTCATTGCCAAAACGTAACGCTCCAGCGTCCCCGACGATGGGGGCGCCGCTCCCGGGCTTGAATGTAGGCTCTTTGCAGCCCATCATCAGCGTTCGGAATGGGGCCTCTGACAGGTGCCGTTGGAATTTCACGGGGGCGGCTACGCTCGCCTCGACGCAGGCGATGCGCGGTGATTTGCCTGCCTCGGCGACAAGCATGGGAAGGCGCTGGCAGGGATGCCACTGAACAGGTTCGATGCACAAGGTACTCGATCGCCAGGGTGAAGGTGCGACACAGCGCGCGTCGACCCGTGCTGGAAGCTCTCGTGGCATCATTCTCGTTCTGCTCGCGGCGGCCGTCATCGCGGCGCTCGGCTGGTGGCTGAAATCCGGCACGAACCCGGCTTCCCCGCAGCGGCGTGCGGAGGATCAGGCCACCGTTGTACGGCTCGGCGAAGTGACGCGCGGCGATGTGCCCGTAGCTCTCGAGGCGCTTGGAACCGTGACGGCTCTGTCGACCGTTACCGTCAAAACGCAGATCAGCGGCAAACTGACCGAGGTCGGCTTCACCGAAGGCCAGGGCGTCAAGGTCGGAGACTTCCTGGTGCAGATCGACCCGCGCCCGTACCAGGCGGCACTCGATCAGGCTCAAGGCCAGCTCGCACGCGACGAGGCGATGCTCGCAGCCGCGCGGATCGACCTGGCTCGCTATGAGAAGCTGATGGCCCAGGATTCCATTGCCCGGCAGCAGGTCGACACACAGCGCGCCCTGGTGACGCAAGACGAGGCAATCGTGCGCAGCGACAGGGCCAACGTCGAGGCCGCCGCGCTCAATCTCAACTATTGCCGCATCGTCTCCCCGAGCAACGGCCGGGTCGGCCTGCGGCTTGTCGACCCCGGCAATTACGTGCAGGCGAGCGACCCCAACGGCCTTCTCGTCATCACCCAGATGCAACCGATGTCCGTGGTGTTTACGCTGCCGGAGGACGATATCCCGAAGTTCCTGAAGAAGCTGCGCGCCGGTGCGGACTTGCCCGTGCTGGCGTTCAATCGTAGCAGCACCACTGAGCTCGCGACCGGCAAGCTCGAGACCATCGATAACCAGATCGATACCACCACCGGCACGGTCAAGCTGCGCGCGATTTTCGCCAACGATGACGAGGCGCTGTTTCCCAATCAGTTCGTCAACATCAAGCTGGTGGTCGACACGCTGCGCGGCGCGACGATTGCGCCGGCTGCCGCGGTGCAGATCGGCGCGCCCGGCAACTACGTCTACGTGGCAAACGGCAATTCGACCGTCTCCGTGCGCCCGGTCAAGCTCGGTCCCAAGGACGGGCAGAATGTGGCCGTCCTTGAGGGATTGGTGCCGGGTGATCGCGTAGTGGTGGACGGAGTCGACCGCCTGCGGGACGGCGCCAAGATACGTGTTCCCGATGCCGGGAACGGACGCACGCCGGGGGCGCGCACGGGCGCGAAGTCGGGCCAGAGTTCGGGCCAGAGTTCGGGCCAGAGCTCGGGCCAGAACCCCGCGATCAGCGCACCCCCGAACGCGCCCCAGACCACACCCCAGAGCACTCCCCAGAGCGCTCCTCAGAGCACTGGCCGCGACGCAGGCAAGGCGCCTGTCCAACCGCGCCAAAAGAATCAGAAGTAGCGGTGCATCGCCGGAACGGCCCGGGCCATGAATCCCTCGCGCATCTTCATCCACCGGCCGGTTGCCACGTCATTGTTGATGCTGGCGATCCTGCTTTCGGGGATTGTCGCCTACACGCAGCTGCCGGTATCCGCGCTGCCGCAGGTCGACTATCCAACGATCCAGGTGCAGACCTTCTATCCCGGTGCCAGCGCGGACGTGATGACCACGTCGGTCACCGCCCCCTTGGAGCGGCAATTCGGGCAGATGCCCGGGCTCAACCAGATGACGTCGACGAGCACCGGCGGCGCCTCGGTCATCACCCTGCAATTCGGGCTGTTTCTCAGTCTCGACATTGCCGAACAGGAGGTCCAGGCAGCCATCAACGCCGCCGGCAACTTGCTGCCCGCCGACCTGCCAGCCCCGCCAATCTACGCCAAGGTCAATCCCGCCGACGCGCCGGTGCTGACGCTCGCGTTGACGTCCAAGACCATGCCCCTCACGCAGGTGCAGGACATCGCCGAGACGCGGCTAGCGCAGAAAATCTCGCAGCTCGCCGGCGTCGGCTTGGTCAGCCTCAGCGGCGGCCATCGGCCTGCCGTGCGCATCCAAGCCAACGTGCCGGCGCTTGCCGCATTCGGGCTCAATATCGACGATCTGCGCACCACGCTCGGCAATGCCAACGTCAACACGCCGAAGGGCAACTTCGACGGCCCATCGCGCGCGTATGCCATCAATACCAACGACCAGCTGCACAGCGCGGCAGCCTTCCGCGACATCGTGATCGCCTACCGCAACGGCGCCCCGGTGCGTCTCTCAGACGTGGCAACGGCGGTCGACGGGCCGGAGAATACCGACCTCGCTGCCTGGGGAAACACCGTCCCTGCGATCATCATGAACGTGCAGCGCCAACCGGGGGCCAACGTCATCAAGGTGGTCGACGGCATCAAGAGCCTGCTGCCGGATCTGCGCGCCGGATTGCCCTCCGACGTCGAGCTGACGGCGCTCAGCGATCGGACGACGACGATTCGCGCGTCCGTGGCCGACGCCCAGTTCGAATTCGCGCTGGCCGTGGTCCTCGTGGTGCTCGTTATCTTCCTGTTCCTGCGCAGCATCCCCGCGACGATAATCCCGAGCCTATCTGTCCCGCTCTCGATCGTCGGCACCTTCGGCTTGATGTACCTGTGGGGCTTTAGTTTCGACAACCTATCGGTGATGGCGCTGACGATTGCCACAGGCTTCGTCGTCGACGATGCGATCGTGGTCATCGAGAACATCTCGCGCTTTATTGAAAGCGGCGATCCTCCCCTGCAGGCCGCGCTCAGGGGATCGCAACAGATCGGCTTCACGATCATCTCCCTCACCGTGTCGTTGATCGCCGTGCTCATTCCGTTGCTGTTCATGGGTGACGTGGTCGGGCGCCTGTTCCACGAATTCGCGATCACGCTAGCGGTCACCATAGTGATTTCCGCGATCGTCTCGCTGACCCTAGTGCCGATGCTGTGCGCCCGGATGCTGCGCCCCGAACGCGAGGCCGGAGGTGGGGCGGCACGGCGCTGGAGCGATCGGCAG
Source organism: Hyphomicrobiaceae bacterium (assembly GCA_051985875.1). Taxonomy (GTDB): domain Bacteria; phylum Pseudomonadota; class Alphaproteobacteria; order Rhizobiales; family Hyphomicrobiaceae; genus AWTP1-13. The sequence goes on along the minus strand of JBPYEF010000297.1, from coordinate 1,901 downwards.
TTCCAGGCGGCGATCGCCGGTTATGGCCGCGCCCTCAACGTTGTGCTCAATCATCAGCCGGCGACGCTGTTGCTCGCGGTCCTGACCCTGATCGCAACCGTGCTGCTGTACATCGTCGTTCCGAAAGGCTTCTTTCCGCAGCAGGACACGGGTCTGATTCAAGGCATTTCGCAGGCCGCGCAGACGACGTCGTTCCAGGGCATGGCAGAGCACCAGCAGGCGCTGGCGGCCGCCATCCTCGCGGACCCGGATGTCGAGAGCCTCTCCTCGTTCATTGGCGTGGACGGCACCAACACGACGCTGAACCAGGGCCGCTTCCTGATCAGCCTGCGCCCACACGATCAGCGCAGCCGCTCCGCCAACGAAATAATCCGCAGCCTGCAACAAAGGACGGCGGAGGTGCCCGGCGTCGAGCTTTTCATGCAGCCGGTGCAAGATTTGACGATCGACGCGGCGGTGAGCGCCACGCAATACCGCTTCGTGCTGCAAAACTCCAATCCGCAGCTGCTCGAGCGTTGGGTACCCATTTTGATGGGCAAGCTGCGGCAGCTGCCGCAGATCACGGATATTGCCAGCGACCTGCAGCAGAATGGGCTGACGGTCGACGTGACGATCGACCGCCAGACGGCGGCACGCTTCGGGATTACGCCGGCAACCGTCGACAATGCGCTCTACGACTCCTTCGGCCAGCGCATCGTGTCGACTATTTTCACGCAGTCGAACCAGTACCGAGTGATCCTGGAGGCGGATCCATCCCTGCAGACGACCGTGAGCTCGCTGTCTTCCGTGTACCTACCTTCTTCTGCCAGCATCGGCGGCCAAGTGCCGCTCTCGGCGATCGCCACCATCACCGAGCGGCGCGCTCCACTGCAAGTCAATCACCTGGCGCAATTCCCGGCGGCGACGATATCGTTCAACCTCACGCCATCGTATTCGCTTGGGCAAGCGGTCACGGCGATCCGCGAAGTGGAGGCCAATAGCGGCATGCCCGCGAGCTTCATCACTCGCTTCCAGGGCGCGGCGCTCGCTTTCGAGAGCTCGCTCGGCAACGAACAGTTGCTGATCCTGGCGGCGATCATCACCATGTACATCGTGCTCGGTGTCCTTTACGAGAGCTTCATTCACCCGATCACCATACTCTCGACGCTGCCATCGGCCGGCGTGGGCGCGCTGATCGCGTTGATTATCGCCGGCAGCGATCTCGACATCATCGGCCTGATCGGCATCGTACTGTTGATCGGCATCGGGAAGAAGAACGCGATCATGATGATCGACTTCGCCCTGCACGCGGAACGCGACGAAGGAATGACCCCGAGAGCGGCGATCTATCAGGCCTGCCTGCTGCGGTTTCGCCCGATCCTGATGACGACCATGGCCGCGCTGTTTGCGGCGCTGCCGCTGATGCTGGCGACGGGGACCGGCGCGGAGCTGCGGCGCCCGCTCGGTATCGCTATCGTAGGTGGTCTGATCGTCAGCCAGTTGCTCACGCTGTTTACCACACCCGTGATCTACCTCGCCTTCGACCGGCTGGCGCGCCGGTTCGCCTGGGGCGGTGAGGAGGGGGTGCAGGAGACCGCTCCCTGACACCGAGCCCTTCATGAATCTTTCCGCACCCTTTGTGGCAAGGCCCGTGGCGACGACGCTGATCACCGCCGGCATTGCCCTGCTCGGGCTGATCGCCTTTCCGAGCCTGCCCGTGGCCCCGCTCCCGCAAGTCGACTTTCCAACCATCCTCGTGCAGGCGCAGATGCCGGGCGCCAGCCCTGAGGATATGGCCTCGACCGTGGCGGCCCCTCTCGAGCGCCATCTCGGGCAGATCGCCGCCGTATCGGAAATTACCTCGGAAAACAATTTGGGAACGACGCGCATCACGCTGCAGTTCAATCTCGATCGCGACATCA
>JBPYEF010000296.1:0-2683 GCA_051985875.1 Hyphomicrobiaceae bacterium | reverse complement strand
ATGTGGGACAAGAAAGCCCCGAAGCGCGGGAAGCGCAGGGTGGCGCAGCAATTATCTGCTAGCCTTGCGACACGGGGTTTGCACCGGCAGAGTCGGGCAGGAGCCGTCTCGGCCAGTCGCAGGGGTTGCGAGGCTCAATGCCAGGGAGGCGCCGCGTGGGCACGCTTGATGGAATTCGCATTGTCGATCTGACCTCGATGGTGTCCGGACCGTGGGCAACGATGATCCTCGGCGATCAGGGGGCCGACGTGATCAAGGTGGAGGTACCGGGCGTCGGCGATCACACGCGCGCGCTCAGTCACCGCCGCGCGGGATTCGCCGTGAATTTCCTCAATCTCAATCGCAACAAGCGCTCGGTAACCATCGACCTGAAGCACCCCGAGGGCCGCGCGCTGCTGCTGCGGCTCAGCGCGACGGCCGATGTCTTTGTACAGAATTTCCGCCCTGGTGTGGTGGAGAGGCTCGGCATCGACGAGCAAGCGATCCGTCGCGTGGCGCCGGCAATCGTCTACGTCTCGATCAGCGGCTTCGGCGAGATCGGACCTTATGCGCATAAGCCCGCCTATGATCCCGTCGTGCAAGCGCTCTCAGGACTGACCACGGTCCAGGCGGGCTCCGACAGTGCACGGCCGCGGCTGATCCGCACCGTGTTGCCGGACAAGCTGACTGCGGTAACGGCCGCACAGGCAATAGCCTCCGCCCTCGTTTGCCGCTTCCGCACCGGCAAGGGGCAGCACGTTCGACTGTCCATGCTCGACGCCGTCCTAGCATTCTTGTGGGCCTCGGACATGGGCGCGGAGACCTATCTCGACGATCCTCTACCGCCGCGTGCGGCCGCGAGCTTCATCGACCTGATTTACGAGACCAAGGACGGCTTCATTACCGTCGCGGTAATGAGCAACAAGGAATGGGCAGCCCTGACGCGCGCGCTGCGCCGCCCCGAGTGGCTCGAGGACGCGCGCTTCAAGACGCCGGCATTGCGCGACGCCAACATCGACGCGCGCCTGGCGATGACGCAGGAGGTTCTCAAGACCGACACCAGCGCGGCCTGGCTCATGCGGCTCGAGGCGGAGCAGGTGCCGTGCGCACCGGTGCTGACGCGCCGACAGGTGATCGCCCACCCGCAGGTGCTGGCGAGTGGCAGCTTGCTTGAGAGCACGCATGCGGCCGTGGGTGACGTGCGGCAGGCTCGCGCCGCGGCGCGTTTCTCGGAGACGCCGACCGGCCTGCGCCGCGGCGCCCCGGGACTGGGCGAGCACACGAACGAAGTCTTGACCGAGCTCGGACTGGACGCGCGTGAAATCGAGAGCTTGCAAAGGCGCGCGATCGTCGGCGGGAAGGCTGAGGAGCTGAGCACTTGAGCCTGGCGCGCGGCCGGCCCGAACCGTGGCAGCGCCTGCCTACGCGCCGCAGCGTTGCTGGTCCCACGCTACCCTCGGCGCGTTCCGGCTAGGCAATCCCTTCAGCAACGCAGGCCGTGGGCGATAATCTTGCGCATCACGGTCGGCAGCGCGGCGCGGCCAAGATCTCGCCGGCCGACCCAGCGGCAGCGCTGGGGGTCCGACCAGAAGGTGAGGGAAGCGTCCGCAGGCACGAGGGCACGAAACACGCTGAGCTCGAGATGGAAGTGGGTGAAGGCGTGCGTGACCCGCCCGGGCACCGGCCACCACTCCGCGATCACCGGCGCCTCTGTCAGACAGTGGGCGACTTCTGGCAAAGCCTCCGCCCATGCCGTGGACGGCACTTCCAACATCCCCCCGAGCAGGCCGGCGTCGGGTCGCCGGCGCAGCAGGATGTGGGCATCCTCGCGCAAGGCGAGAAAGGCAAACCCGCGGCGCAACGGACGGCGCGCCTTGGGCGAACGCATCGGCAGCGCGTTCTGCAGGCCCTGGGCATGCGCCGCGCACGCGTGGGCGAGCGGACAGGTGAGGCAGGATGGGCGCTTGGCCGTGCACTCGCTCGCACCCAAATCCATCAGCGCTTGCGCAAAATCCCCCGTGCGCCGCGGCGGCGTCAGGCTGGCGGCAAGTCGCCGAATGAGGGGCTTGGCCCCGGGGAGCGGGCGGGTGACGGCGAACAGACGCGCCACGACGCGCTCGACGTTGGCATCGACGGGAGTTGCGTGCGCATTGAAGGCGATGGCGGCGATTGCTGCGGCGGTGTAGGTGCCGATCCCCGGCAACGTGCGCAAGACCTCCTCGTTCGCCGGAAAGCGGCCGCCGAAACGCTCGGCGACCAGCCGGGCGCAGGCGTGCAAATGCCGGGCGCGGCTGTAATAGCCGAGCCCCGCCCATGCCGCGAGCACATCCTCGCGGGGCGCCGCGGCGAGTGCTTCGAGCGTCGGCCAACGCGCCAGGAAGCGCCGATAGTAGGGGATCACCGCCGCAACCGTCGTCTGCTGCAGCATGATCTCGGAGAGCCAGACCCGATAGGCGCGATCGCCTCCCTTCGCAGCCGCCCTGCGCCAGGGCAGATCCCGCCGCTCGCGGTCGTACCAAGCGAGCAGGACCTCGGCGGTGTGCGCCCCCACCAAGGGGAGGACGAGTTGCTTTTTGGCCACAGCCGGCATGCACCTTTTTTTACCGGCGCGAATCATTCACTGCATCGTACCCGGCACGTCATGCCAGGCAAACCTCAGCGCGGGGAGCATTGCCAATGCGAACGCTCAAAGACGTGGCGCCGC
>JBPYEF010000295.1:0-8343 GCA_051985875.1 Hyphomicrobiaceae bacterium | reverse complement strand
TGCCGATCGCGTGCGTCGCAACGCGGGCCTGCACCGTTGGCACTACCCAGCTCACGTCCCCGACGTCGGTTGAGCCCATCATCGGCGCACCCCTGGTACCGAGCGGCACGATGAAATCGCACAGTGGCTCCCCTTTATTGGCCGACATTCCCGCGCGCGCATACGCCGATGCGACGTCCTCGCGCGTTAGGGTCGACTGTATCTCCGCTGCGTAGCGGCGGTCTGCGGCATCAAATGGCGGCGGCCCCAGACGCTCGAACTGGCGTTGCATCGCCTCCTCGAGCGGCGTGTTGCCGAGCAGATTGGAAACCGCGCTGACCACCGCCGTCTCCAGCCCGGTTTCGGTCATCATGGCCGCGCCGCAGGCAACCTTCTTAACCCTCTCGATTAGGGCGCGCATGCCCGCCAGGTCGCGCGCGCGGATGGCATAACGCACCTTGGCCGTCGCCTGCACGACGTTCGGGGCGATGCCGCCGGCATCGAGCAGTGCATAGTGGATGCGCGCGTCCGACGGCATATGCTCGCGCATGTAGTTCACCCCGACGTTCATCAGCTCCACCGCATCGAGGGCACTGCGCCCAAGGTGCGGTGCGGCAGCGGCGTGGGACGCACGCCCGCGAAACGTAAAGTCGATACGCGTGTTGGCAAGGCTCAACGCGTCATCGACACGATTGACTGCGGAAGGGTGCCAGGTGATGGCGATATCCACGTCCCGGAAGGAGCCGGCGCGCACCATGAACACCTTGGCCGCCCCGCCTTCTTCTGCCGGGCACCCGTAATAGCGGACGCGGCCGCGCATACCCTGTTGGGCGAGGTAATTCTTCACCGCCGCCGCGGCCAATAGCGCGGCCGACCCGAGCATGTTGTGGCCGCAGCCGTGACCGTGTCCACCGGGTGCGAGGGGTTTCGGCTCCGCGATGCCCGCGACCTGGGAAAGCCCGGGCAGGGCATCGTACTCCCCGAGAATCGCGATCACTGGCCCGTCCTCTCCGGCCTCTCCGACGACTGCGGTCGGGATGCCCGCGACATTGTCGGTGATGCGAAACCCCTCTGCCTGCAGCATTGCGCGGTGCTCGGCGACGCTGCGCACTTCCGTGTAGGCGATCTCGGGCGTTTCCCAAATGCGGTCGGAGAGCGCCTCGTAGGCGTCCTTGCGCGCATCAACAAGCTGCCAGACGGCCTCGCTGTTCTTCAGGGTCATGTCGAAGCTCCATTCCATGCCGCCGTCCGTGCCGCCGCGGGGCGGCCCCGGCAAATCGCGGCGCAGCGGCGCACAACTACGCAGGGACACATAGCCTACCGATAGCGATTGATATAGGCATCAATGGCGCTGAACGTCGTGTCGCGAAACTCCCCGTCGACATTGCCGGCGTAGAGACCCGCATCGCGCAGACGCCGCTGCAACGCCCGGCGAAATTCCTTGCTCCAGTTGCGCGGCGCCTGCGTCATCTGCCGGTAGGAAAAGTCGTAATGCTGCTCGAGCGCTTGCAGGATCAGACCCGCGGCGAGCTCCGGATCATGAGGCATGCCCCTTCCTCCGTCGGCCATCACCGCCAGGTTGTGCATGCCGGCAGCGTTCCCTTCGGCTACCGCCCGCCGATACCATGCGACCGCAAGCGCGTCGTTCTGCTCGACGCCTTTACCGCGTGCGTACAAATAGCCGAGGTTGACCATGCCCGCCGAGTTGCCGAGCTCGGCCGCGCGTCGGTACCAGAAAGCAGCCTTGGGGTAGTCCGTCGCGACGCCGTTGCCGTTGTCATACATCAGTCCCAGATCGACCATCGCCGGGGCATACGAGGCCTCCGACGCGCTCGTAAACAGCCGCAGGGCCTCGGAGGGATCCCTGGCGACGAGCTTGCCCTCAAGGGCAATTACGCCCATTGCGTACATGGCCTCCACATTTCCCTTGTCGACAGCTTTTTTTAGCCATGACAGGCCCGTTTCCACATCCTTGTCGATACCACGCCCGTCGATGAGGGCGTACGCCAGCCCGGTCATGGCCTCGGCGTTCCCGGCAGCCGCTCCCTTGCCATACCAGCGTGCAGCTTCGTGCTCGTCGCGTGTCACGCCGCTGCCCAAGGCATACATCCTGCCGAGGCGGTACATCACATAACCGTTGCCGCCGTCCGCGAGCTGCCGCAACAGCCCCATGAAGTCGCCATCGCTCCCCGTCGCGCGCCAGACTTCGAGAGACAATTTGGCACCAGGGGCGGAGGCGGCGATGCGCTGGCGCAGTTCGGCTACGTTGGCTAGTGAGGTGGCATCGATGCTGACGATGATGTCGCCAAAGCGGACGCCTCCCTGAGCCGCGGGGCCGCCGGGCGTTGTCTCGGCAATGAACGCCCCATTGCCGTTGACGAGCCCAAGTGCCAGTGCCAACGGCTGCTCTACGGGCTCCATTTTCACGCCAAGCCAGCCCCTTTGCGGCGCGTTCGGCAGGCTGCCAACGGTGATCGGCAGGGTGTAGAAGCGCCCCGGCTGGGGGAGCGGCTTTGGCGGCGTAGGCTCTGCACGGGTATGCGCCGGAGGCTCACCCTCGCTCCTGGGCGGAATGCGCACGATGTCGATACCGACGCCCGCGGCAACCGCAACCGGGGCGAGCATGGCAAGCGTCGCGGCAAACAGGGCCGGCGCGGCACGCGCAAGGGCGCGTACGGTCGCGGCGCGCCACCGAGGGAATGCACTCATCAGCAGCACCATCATGGCCGGGTCAGTTGCCAGCGCCACGGGGAATGTGCTCGCGCCGCGAATCCTGGGAGTCCGATTGCGTCGACGGCGGGTTGCGTGCTGCCGACGGCGCATCCGGCGGCGTCGGCGAGGTGTCGACCGGATCGTCGGCCGAACGGGTCGAGGCAGGCGCCTCCCGCGCCCGGTCCGCGCCCGGAGGCACATGTGGAGCCCGCAATGCCATGATCACGGCGATGAGCAGCAGGCCAGCGGCTGCGCCGAGCCACACTGCTGGTGAAACGCGCAGCGCGCCGAGCAGGAGCGAACGCCGGCGCCCATCGCTGGCGGGGCGAGCCTGCTCCTGTTCCGGCCCGCGGGCCGGCGCCGGCCGCAGGACGACGCGCGTCGTTACCGTGTCGAAGGCTGGCGGCTCCGCCTCGTCGATGCGTACGACGACCACCGTCGCGTTGTCCTGCCCGGCAACGCCCTTCGCCAGTACCGCGTCGATCAGGCCTTCGGCCATGACTTGCGGAGTCGCATGGCGATGTTGCCCGATCACCTCGGCGATCTCGTCGCCACCGAGGGAGCAAATGCCATCGCTGGCGAGCACGATCCAGTCGCCGCTGCGGACTGCGAGGGGCTCGGCGTGCAGATCGATCAGCTCGATACGCGCACCGGTGAGCGCCGAGCGTAGCGCATTGCGGTTGAGGTGGGATTTGGCTTCGCTCGGGGTGATGATGTTCTGTCGAGCTTGCTCGTCAAGCAGGGAGCCCAGCGAGTGGTCGGCATTGAGGCGAATAACCTCCGGGTAGCGGTAGAGCAGCAGCAGCGAGTCGCCGACGCTCGTCCAGCGCATGCCCAGCCGGTCGATCCATGCCGCGACCAACGTGCACCCCATCCCGCGCAGCGAGGCGTTGTTCTCGACCCCGCGCGCCAGGGCTTCATTGCTGGCGTGCAGCGCTGACTGCAACCGCTCCGGGTACGGGGTGGCACTGGTTGCAAACGCGTCCGCAAACGTCGCGCACGCCGTCTGCCCGGCGATTGCCCCGCCCGTGTGACCGCCCATGCCGTCGGCGAGCACCGCAAGCAAACCGGTGTTTTCCGCACCGGAGTGCACGACGCCGTCCTCGGGCCACACTCGGAACGAGTCCTCCTGCCCCGAGCGCGCGCCCACCGTCGCGCGGGCCGCACTCGCGAGAAGGAAACTCATGCTTCCGCGACCTCATCGCCCCAGGAGAAATCTTGGCCGCAGCACGGCACGAAGCGCAGCGTCGTGCGGCCGATGCGGATCAGGGCGTTGGCGTCCAGCTGCACCGGGCTGAGCACCGGCTGGCCTCCAAGCCGGACGAGGTTGGATTTGCCACCGTGCTGCAGGAAGAAGCAGCGCTGCTCCTCATCGTAGGTGATGAAGGCGTGCTGCTCGCGCGATATTGTCTCGTCACCGAAATTCAGACATACGCGCTGGCTCGCGTCACGCCCGACCGAGTTCATTCCCACGTATACCGGCCGGAAGCCGCCGCGGCCCGGTCCGCTCACCACCACGACCCAGCCGGCCACCGGCTCGACATCGCTCTCGCCGCGCATGTACTGCGTTTTCGGTTGCGCCATTGGCTCATCCGGCGTCACCGGCGGTGCGCCGCTCCCTTCCACTGTCTGCCCGTGATCGCCGACCAGCCGCGTGCGTCCGATCACCATGCCTCCGGCGCGCCCGGGGCTGGCTTCTGGCGGCGCCGGCGCCGGTCCGTCGTCCGCGGCACCCGCCGGCAGCGAACGGTCGAGCACATCCGTGCGCGGCACGAACCGCGTCTTCACCTCTTCGGCGCCTGGCGCACCGGAATCCTCCTCGCCGGCGTCGTCTTGGCCACCGCCCATGTTAGCTACCCCCTTTGCGCGGGAGGCCCGCGGTATCGGGGGACGCCCGCCTGACGCCGCTCGTGCATGCGTATCCCTGCATCAGCCGCTTGCCTCGACGTTGCTGCGAAAGCGCAAGCGCACCTCACCGAGTTCCACCAGGTCGCCGTCGTTGAGCTCGTGCGATTGCTGCTTGATGCTGTTGACGATGACCCCATTGCTGCCGCCGAGGTCGGTGATGACAAAGCGGCGATTGTCGGCATTGAAATGCAACAGCGCGTGTCGACGCGAGATCGAGTCGTTCTGTAGACAGATGTCGTTGTCGCGATGCCGGCCAATGCGCACGTTGGTTGTCCGCAGCGGGTAGCGCGAGGCATTGGCGTCGAGCATATCGAGCCAGCCGTAGACGGTCGCCGGGCCTTCCGTCGCCTTGCCCGGTGGAAGTTGCTCGCCCCTGCTGAAAGCGAACAGGACCGCACCCGCGAGCCCGAGCGCCGCTGCCGCCCCGAGCACGATGGTCACCGTCCGGTTGCCGGCAACCCAGTCCTTGAGCCGCTGTGGCCAGGTCTTCGGCGCCGGCGCCGCGGTCGCGGTCAGCGGCGGCGTGCTCAACGGGGCCGGCGTAGGTACGGTGATGAGCTGATCGGTGTTCGCCGAGCGGCCATCGGCGAAATCTGCGCCGATCGTCACCAGGACCGGCCCGGGCGGCGCGCGCAGTGCCATATCGAGCTCCCCGCCATTACCGAGAACATCGCCGAGGAAACCGCTCGGTATGGCATATTTTTGCACGCCGGCAATTCGCACCTCGCGGCGGAAACCGCCGGTGTCCTCGGCGAGGCGCCTGATGATCTGAAACTTCGGCAGGTCGGCCGCTTCCGCGAAATAACCGAGCGCGTGGATCACCACTCCCGCGCGGTTGGCGGCGGCAACGACTTGCTCGTGGTTGTAGCCGGCGGCCGGATCATCGGAGGTTCCGTCCCCGAGAATGATCAACGCCTTGCGATCGCCGGCCTCCCTAGCCAGCCTGCCTATGGCATCGAGTGCATTCTTAAAGAGTTGCGTGCGCACCCGAACGGGGCGGATTGCCCTGATCTGCCGATCGAAGTCGGCCTTGTCCGCACCGAAGTCTGCAACCAGATTGAGATCATTGCCGACCGAATAGGCGGCAAACCGCCGCTTGCCATCCCGCCCCTCGGCCATGGCGATGACGGCCTCGGCGATGGCAATCGCATCCGCTCGCCTCCCGGGGTCCATGATCTGAATAAGAAAGAGGACGGCCAGCGAGGCATTGCGCGCATCGAAGGGTGTGTAGCGGGTCGCGATCGCCTCGCCGTTGCCCTTGACGTTGGCGCGCACTTGCTTAATGCGTACCGCGTCGGGCGCGCGCACCTCACAGCGCACGGCCATGCCCGTCTCGGCGTTCCCGCTGCGTTCCACCCCTGGCAGACGCGCGCCAGCCGGCCCGCTCGCCGCCACTTGCGGCGCGCCACAGGCGGCGAACAAGGACGCGTCCTCGGCGCGCACGCCGTCCGCGGCGAGCCCGGGCAGCGTGATTGCCAACACGGTCGCCAGCGTGATTAACGCAGCCCCTGCCGCAAACTGATGGCGACCGGCTCGAAACATCCCGGCTATTCCGATTCCCGCGAGAGAAGCCGAGGCATACTAAGCCGTGCAGAGTGACCGTTCAACCCGCAGCGCCGCGCGCGGGATCCTAACCAAGCTCAGCGACAGCCCGCGAAATCGCCACATTGCGGAGCGCAGAACCACGCGGCCATATTGCCGAACGCAGAGCAACGCGGCATGGTTTTTTTGCGGGACGCTCTCACTTGATGCTTGCAAGGCCGCTTGGGCTCGGCGAAGGAGGCGGCCAACACGGGCGCTGAGGCTAGGCACGTCATGATCGAGCATGATCCATCGGTCCTGCCACCGGGCACTAGGATCGATCAGTACGTGATCTCGCACGTGCTTGGGCGGGGGGGCTTTGGCATTACCTACCTGGTCCGCGACGAAGGTCTGGACAAGGATTTTGCGCTCAAGGAGTTCTTTCCCGAGGACCTCGTCGTGCGCGAGGGCATCAGCCTGCGCTTTGCCGCCAAGCCCAATAGCGAGGCCGACTACAAATGGGGGCTGCGCAAGTTCTATGACGAGGCACGCCTGCTCGCGCAGTTCAGTCACAGCAACATCGTCAACGTGCGGCGTGTGTTCGAGGCCAACAAGACAGCCTACATGCTGCTGGACTTCGTCAAGGGAAGCACCCTCGAGAAGTGGCTGCAGGGATTGGACAGCCCCCCGACCCAGGAGGAGCTCGACCTGATCTCCGCCCCGTTGCTGAGCGCGCTCGAGCTGGTGCACGCCAATCGCACTTGGCACCTCGACATCTCCCCCGAGAACATCATGATCCGTTCGACCGACGGGGCACCCATCCTGCTCGACTTCGGCGCCTCGCGTTTTGAGATGAAGCAGCATTCGCAACTGGTGTCGGCGCTGGTGTTCAAGAGCGGCTACTCGGCACCCGAGCAGTACACCTCCAATGCCGACCGCTACGGGCCATGGACCGACATCTACGCCTTCGCGGCGATGCTGTACCGGGCGATCTCCGGACGGCGGCCGAGCGAGGCTCCGGCGCGCCAGCTGCACGATGACCAGGGTCCCGCCGCCAAGACGGCCAAGGGTCATTACCGCGACAAGTTCCTGCGCGCGGTCGATTGGGCATTGAAGTTGCGCCCGCAGGAGCGGCCGCAATCGATCGAGGCCTGGAGGGCGCTGCTGCTGGACGGCAGCCAGACCGTCGTCACCCCCGCCAAAACGCGCGTGTTGATCAACCGCACGCACCTCGTCAACGCACCCGCCGCGCCGGCGCGCCGCGTGGCGTTCGACCAGCGGATCGCCGCTGGCGCCGCCATGGGCCTGTGTCTGCTGCTCGGAGCGAGCATCGCCCTCGATCGTGTCAGCCCCGACAACCGCTTCAACCCCCTGACCTACCTGCGTCGACCGCAGCGCCTGATTGAGCAGAGCGCGCTGACCGCCTGCGACGGGGCCGCCTGCTGGGGCGTGATCGTCGAGAAGAACGGGGCGGTCTTCGCACGCGTCAAGGAGAAGTCGAAGGATGCGGCGGAGGCGGCCGCTCTCGGCCTGTGTGAAAAGCGCCTTGGCAGGGACGGTTGCCGGGTGATCGGCGTGGTCTCCAAGCAGGAGTGCTGGGCGCTGGCCGAAGTGCCAAGCAATCTTGGCGACTGGCGCGCCGCGCTCGGCACGACGCTCGAGGAGGCCAAGTCGCTGGCGCGCGCCGACTGCGAGCGTAATTTCGGCTTCTGTCGCATCGGCTTGACGTTCTGTGCCGACGGCAGCAACCGTGTCGGCGGCACGGACTGAGGCCACTCACTCGAGCAGCCGCGACAGGCGCAGCCTGGCCACGCCGAAGGCAATTTCCTGGCCCGCGTCGCCGAGCTCGATGGCGCGCGGCCCCAGGGCCTGGCCATTGACGCGCGTGCCATTGGTCGAGCCGAGATCGCGCAGCGACAGGCCCTGCGCGGCACGGTGGGCGAATTCGGCATGTGCGCCGGAGACGCTGTCGTCTTCGATGACGAACTGCGCCCGGGCGGGGTCACGTCCGACAATCCAGCACTCTCCGCCGCTTCCGGCGCGGCCGCTCCCCGGCCGCAGCTCGAATTGCAGCGCCCGGCCCGCAGGGTCGAAGCCGGAAAGCATCCAACCGCGCTGTGCCGTGGTGTGCCGCGCCGGCGCTGTCGCAGCCTGGGCCCCCGCCGCGACACGGAATTCGGCGCTGCCGAAGCGCAAAACGTCCCCTGCCCGCGCCTGCGCCGT
>JBPYEF010000294.1:0-5056 GCA_051985875.1 Hyphomicrobiaceae bacterium | reverse complement strand
CGCACAGGCGCGTTCCGGCCAGGCGATAGCGGTAGCCGTCGTCGGTCAGCCGCTCCAGCATGAACGTCTCGCTCAGGATCCCGGCGATCCGCGATGGCTCGATTTCCAGGCGGTGCGGCGCGCGGCGGCCGGCGCGCAGCGCGTTCCAGTAGGCATAGAGCGTCTGTGTGGTTGGTTGCCGCATCGTTCGACCAATACCTGCACGTCCCGTCTCGCAGATGGGCTGAGTGTTCCAAAGCGGCACACCAGGGGCGCACACGCGCGCCTTCGGTACCCGCCAGCCCACACCCCACCATGCCGCCACAACATTGCTGCAGCATCGCTGCAGCATTCGTGCCAGCGCCGGCGGGCGCGGCGCCTTTCCTGGGCGCTGCGGCTCGCCGCAGGGCATTAGGGTTGTCAGGAGCGCCGGGGGTGTGTTAGGCGCAACTTCCCCTCTGAGCGGGAGTGCTTTCCCCTTTGCAGCATCGCCAACCGATCTTCAACGTGCCGGGCGTCGTGCTTTGGCTGTTGGGAGTGATGTTTGCGGTTCATCTCGTGCGCTGGATGCTGTCGCCCGAGCAGGATCTGCGCTTCACCCTGGCGATGGCCTTCATTCCCGCGCGACTCGCCGGGTATGGCTCGGCGTTACCAGGCGGGGAGCTGGCCGTGGCCACGGCCTTCATCACGCATTTGTTCGTTCACGGTGATCTCACCCACTTGCTGATCAACTCCGCATGGCTGCTGGCCTTTGGCAGTCCCGTCGCGCGCCGCATCGATGCCCTGCGGTTCCTGTCCTTCTTCTTTGTCACCGGTGTCATCGGCGCCCTCGTCTATCTGATGGTCAACGGCCCAGTGCTGGTCCCGGTGATCGGGGCTTCCGGGGCGATCTCCGGCTTGATGGGGGCGGCATTTCGCTTCCTGTTCCGCGGCATGGCGGCCGGCGGCATCGATCCGAGCGGTATGCGCAGCGTGCCGCTGATGTCGCTCTCTGAGGCGCTCCGTGATCGGCGTATCCTCGTTGTGGCGGCGGTCTGGACGGTGCTCAACGGGCTGCAGGCCTTCGGTGTGGCGGGGATCTTGAAGGAAGCCGCCGGGATTGCGTGGGAGGCCCATCTCGGGGGCTTCTATTCGGGGCTTCTGCTCTATGGCTGGTTCGAGCCGGTGCGGGCGGGGGGCGGGTCTGATGCTGCGCCTGCGTGCTAGCGTGCTTGCAGACGGCTAGCAGTTGCCGGAATATTGGCCACGGATGGGTGGCAAGGCCGCTCGCCAGGCTGCGGGCACGATGCGAGAGCCGCAGGGGCAGCCGTAAGCTCCGACGTTCTCCTCTTTCCGCAGTTACCGGCGGATGGGAGGACATGCCATGAACGTTAACGCGATCCTGAAGCAGAAGGGCCGTGCGGTCACCACGGCAGGCGCAAGCACGACGCTCATCGAGGTGGCCCAAAGGCTTGCCGCCAAGCGCATCGGCGCCATCGTCATCGTTGCCGCGCGCGGGGAGGTGGCGGGCATCGTCTCGGAGCGCGATATCGTTCGCGCGCTGGCCGCGCACGGCGCCGAGTGCCTTTCGCGCCCGGTATCGGCGGTGATGACCAGGCAGGTCGTTACCTGCCAGGAGACCGATACCCTCGATGAGCTGATGGCGATGATGACGGTGCGGCGCTTTCGCCATTTGCCGGTAGTCACCGACAACGCGCTGGTCGGCATCATTTCGATCGGTGACGTGGTCAAGCATCATGTCGCCGAGGTGGAGATGGAGGCGACCGCCATGCGTGAGTACATCACGCACAGCTGAGCCGAGCGACGGTGGGCGCACTGACGCGGAGCTCGGGGGTGCTCAGCCCAGCGGGCTGGTGCGGCCGAACCCGGCAGCATTGCGCCGCGCTTCGATGTCCTGTTTCAGATCGTCGATCTCGCGCTGCGCCGCCGCGGCGCCGCACGCGATCAGAGCTTCGGCGCGGTGGAAATCGAACAAGCCGAACGCCGGCAGGCGCGGCGAGATGACCATGTCCGGAGGATCGCCGGCAAGTCGTGAGCGGGCGATGCGGTCCTGCACGATGTTGAACGCTTCAACCATCACCCGTGAAATGCCCGGTCCCTTGTCGCTGCGACCGAGCAACTGGCGCTGCAAAAGCTTTTTCATGGCACGGCCGTTGCGGGCGATGACCCCAGCGCCCTGCTCGTCCTCGCTCTCCTCCACCGGGCTCGGTAGCAGCGCGCCACTCGCCTCAAGCTCCGGAACGACGGTACCGCGGCCCGAGTAGTCCCAGTTGACGTTGACTGCGATCACATAGCGGGCGCCGAACGCGCGGCACACGGACACCGGCACCGGATTGACCAAGGCGCCGTCGAACAGCCAGCGCCCGTTGATGCTTACCGGCCGGAAGATACCCGGCAGCGCGTAGGAGGCGCGCATGGCATCGACAATCCGCCCACGCGAGAGCCAGATCTCGTGTCCGGTATGGATCTCCGTGGCGACCGCGATAAATCGCTTGTGCAGGCTCTCGATGGCGATGTCCCGCAGCCGGGTGTCGAGCGCTGCACACAACCGCTGGCCGGTGATCAGCCCGGTACCCGAGAAGTTGAAGTCGAGAAAACCCAGTACCTTGCGTCGCGTCAGGGTGCGCGCGAACTGCTCGAGAGCATCGAGATGCCCGGCGACGTAGCAGCCGCCGACAACCGCGCCGATGGACGTCCCGGCGACGATGTCGGGATGGATGCCGGCGCTGTTCAGCGCACGCAGCACGCCGATGTGCGCCCATCCGCGGGCAGAGCCGCCGCCGAGCGCCAACCCGATCATCCGTCCACTCACTAACTCGAGGCCGACATTGCGCAGCCCCTTTGCGCCGGGACGCCTGGCCGCGGTGCACAGGGAGCGCAACGATAGCGCCGATGCATTAAGTGACGGCTACGCGGCGCTTGAAAAGGGCCTAGCTGCGCGCGCGGTAAACAACCCCTAAACGCGCTGCAGCGGAATGTCCGGCGGCGCGCACCCGAGCGCCAGCGCACGGTAAAAACAGGAGCGCGCACCCGTATGGCAGGCGACACCCTCCCCGGCAACATCCACCTTGAGCAGAATCGCGTCCTGGTCGCAATCGGTCAACACCTCACGCACGTTGAGCACATTGCCGCTGTCCTCGCCCTTCCTCCACAGCTTGCCCCGCGAGCGACTCCAGAAATGGCCGATGCGGCTGATCAGGGTCGCCTGCAGGGCCTCGGCGTTCATCCAGGCGAGCATCAGCACCTCGCCGCTGCGCGCGTCACAGACGATGGCGGGGATCAGACCGTCGGCATCGAAGCGCGGTTGCAGGCGCAAGCTGGATTCGACCTCCGCGGGCGTGCCGGGGGATGCAAAGCGCGCGGGGCTCGTGGTGGGCATGGCGGGCTCCCGGGTTCTTGGGCAGGCGAGGTGCGAACGCCGATCAAGCGCGCGGCCCGTGCACCATCTGCAGGAAGCGGTCGCGGTAGCTCGCATCCGACTGCAGAGCGCCGGTGAACCGTGTGGTGATGGTGCGTACCCCGGGCTGCCGCACACCGCGCATCGACATGCATTGGTGCTCGGCTTCGATCAGCACCGCGACCCCGCGCGGCCGCAGCGCCGCTTCGATCGCGTCGGCGATCTGCGCAGTCATGGTCTCTTGCGTCTGCAGGCGTTTGGCGAAGATTTCGACAACGCGTGCGATCTTGGAAATCCCGACGATGCGGCCATCGGGCAGATAGGCGACGTGAGCGACGCCAAGAAAGGGCGCAATGTGATGCTCGCAGTGACTTTCGACGCGTATGTCGCGCAGCATGACGAGATCATCATAGCCGCCGGTTTCCTCGAATGTCTTGGAGAGCACCTGGCCCGGATCGAGGCGGTAGCCGGAAAAGTACTCCTCGAACGCGTCGACCACCCGCCGCGGGGTGTCCTTCAATCCCTCGCGTGCGGGATCGTCGCCGGCCCAGGCGATCAGCGTACGTACGGCGTCCTCGGCCTGCGCCCGCGATGGCCGCGGCCGCGACGCCTGCTTGATGGGAAAGGCGGCTTTCCGCGAAGCGATGTCGTTCATGAGTGTTGCGGGCTCGCACTGGGGTTATCGGCAGCGCACCCGCGCGGCGTCCATATCGTCCCGGAGCCATTGAAAAAAGCCCCGGCGCACGCGATATGCAAAGCCATGCGACAGCCGTTTGGGATTGCGGTAATGCCGCGGTAGGATGCCACCATAGTACGGCGGATATAGTATGCCCGCCGAACTGCGGCAAGAAACTCCTGTGCGCAGTCCCGCCAAGCCGATACCGATGGCATGACCCAGCTGAGCGAGATCTACAACAATCGCATTCTCGAGCTCGCCGCCAATATTGCCGGCGCCAAGCGGCTCGCCGACGCCGACGCTACGGCGACAGCGCATTCCAAGCTGTGCGGCTCGACGGTGACGGTCGACTTGAAAATGGACGGCGACCGCGTGGCGGCGTTCGGGCAGACGGTAAAGGCCTGCCTGCTGGGGCAGGCAGCGGCCGCGGTAATGGGACGCAACATCGTCGGCACGGGCGCCGAGGAACTGCGCACCGTCGGCGAGAGCATGCGCAAAATGCTCAAGCAGGGCGGTCCACCGCCGGACGGGCGATGGGCCGACCTCGCGGTGCTGGAGCCGGTAAAGGACTACAAGGCACGGCATGCCTCGACGCTGCTGGTGTTCGATGCCGTGGAAAGGGCGCTCGCCGCGGCCGCGGCCAAGCCGGGTCAGGCGACTTGCGACCCTTGAGGCCCCGGGGCGGTCCAATCCTGCCGGGCCGAGCGCGCGTGGCGAAGGCCCTCATCAAGCTTCCGATTCATGTCTACCGCTGGACCTTGCGACCGCTCGTTGGCTGGCGCTGTCGCCATCTGCCGACCTGTTCGGAATATGCCCTCGAGGCGATCGAGCGCAACGGCGCCTGGCGCGGCCTGTGGCTGGCGCTCTCCCGCGTCCTGCGCTGTCATCCTTGGGGTACGCACGGCTTTGATCCCGTCCCGGATATTCGCAGCGCACACTACCCCCTTTCGCCCTGGCGTTACGGACGCTGGAGCTGGCGCGGTAGCGCGCCGGAGGCCGCGGAG
>JBPYEF010000293.1:0-3750 GCA_051985875.1 Hyphomicrobiaceae bacterium | reverse complement strand
TGAACTGCGTGCAGGTAGGCTACGTGTTGGCGATCTGCGTGGCAGCGACCTGCGTGCCAGCGACCGGCGTGTCGGTGATCGGCGTGTCGGTGACATAGACCACGGAGTGGCTCACCCCGTTCCGCCGCCACGCGTAGCGAATGGCCAAGCGTTGCAACAAAACCTCAGGGGCGTAACGATGCTCAAGTTCTATTTCAACGGCTCTCCCAATCCGACCAAGGTCGCGCTGTTCCTCGAAGAGTCGGGGCTGCCCTACGAACCCGTTCCGATCGACACGCGCAAGGGCGATCAGTTCAAGCCGGCGTTCACGGCGATCAATCCCAACGGCAAAGTGCCGGCGATCGTCGACGGTGACGTCACGGTCTTCGACAGCAACGCCATTCTGCTCTACCTGGCGGAGAAGACCGGCAAATTCCTGCCCGCGAGCACGGCTCGCGGTGAGCTGCTCTCATGGCTGATGTTCGTAGCGGCGGGCGTCGGTCCCTTCTCCGGCCAAGCGGTGCACTTCAGGCACCATGCGCCGGAGCGGATCGGCTATGCCCACAACCGCTATCAATATGAGGCCGAGCGCCACTACGGCATCATTGACAGCCGCCTCGCGCAGCGTCGCTACATGGTTGCCAACGCCTACTCGATCGTCGACATGGACGTGTGGGGCTGGGCGCGCCTGATCCCCTTCATTCTTGGTGATGATGCTTGGGCAAAGCTCCCAAATCTTCAGCGCCTGGTCGACGAAATCTCCGCCAGGCCGGCCGCCGTGCGTGCCGTCGCACTCAAGGACAAGTTCACGTTCAAGGCAGAGATGGACGACGAGGCGCGGGGCCACATGTTCAAGCACTTGCAGCGCAAAGCGGGCTGATGCGAGCGTCCCATCCCCTTGCGCTCAGCGCGCGGCGCCGGCGAGAGACGCGGCCTTGGCGAGCAGGCGATAGCTGCGCTCACGCACCGCCGCATCGTAAGCCCAGGTGACCACGGCAATCTCCTGCACGGCTAACCGGGTCGCCAGATCGGCGATGCGCTCGGCGACTTGCCCACCGGTGCCGATGAACGCGCTGGCACGAAATTGGGCCATCCGCTCAGCCTCGTCCTTGGTGTAAGGGTAGGCCAACGCAGCAGCGGGTGGCTCGAGCGGCGCAAAGATGCCGCGGTCGCGCAGCAGGCGAAAGCGGGCGCGGGAAGCAAAGTGAAATTGCGCCTCTTCCTCGCTCTCCGCAGCCAGCGCCCAGACGCACAAGGCCGCGTGTGGCTCGGGGTGGCGAGCACTCGGCCGGTAGAGATTGCGATAGAGCTCAATGGCCTGCTGCGCACCCGTGCCGTCGGTAAAGAACCAGGCAAAGGCGTACGGCAGGCCAAAATACGCGGCCACCTGTGCTCCGTAGTCTGAACTGCCGAGCATCCAGATCTGCGGCGCAGTATCGCCCTGCGGAAAGGCGCGCACGCTCGCGAAGGGATGACCCTCGGCCAGGGGAGCGCCGGTGACCCAGGCGATCAGGTCGCGCACGTCGTTGGCAAACAGTGCCGGGCGCTGGTCGGCCAGGGGATTCAAGGCGAACGCCGTGCGCCCGTCCGAGCCGGGTGCGCGACCGAGCCCGAGATCGATGCGCCCCGGGGCGAGCGCATCGAGTACGCGGAACTGCTCGGCAACCTTGAAAGGAGAATAGTGCGGCAGCATGATCCCGGCACTACCCACGCGAATGTGCCTGGTCACCGTGGCGATTGCCGCGATCAGGATCTCCGGTGCCGTTCCGACTATGGTGGCGTTGCTGTGGTGCTCGGAAAGCCAGAAGCGCGCGTAGCCGAAAGCCTCGCAGGCATGCGCCAGGGCAATGGTCTCTTGGATCGCGGCCGCATGCGGGCGGTCGACGACGGCGATCGACTGATCAAGAACCGAGAGTTGCAACGGTCCACCTCGCCGCACGCTTTGCTTCCGGCGCTTCGCTTCCATCTGCGGCGTTCTATCCGGCGTATCGCATGCCCCGCAGCCTTGCGCCGTTCACCATTCACCGTCAATGCCGGCGCAGGGGCTAGACGGCGGCAGCCGCGCGCCGGGGTCAATCGCGGCGAGAAACCCATCCCGCGACCAATCGGCTCGACGCCGGGGCTGCCGCGCGGAATAATCTTGACGATAATCTTCACGCATCATCCGCCTCGGCCTGGAGCAGCTCGATGACCCATACCGCCACTTCCCCATCCGCAGCGGCAGGCGACTGGCAGCCCGCCATGCGCTACCCCGATCCTGCGATCACCGCGTTTGATACGCGCTTCGAGAAATACTGGCTTAAACTCTCCACGGTCGAACGGCTGGCGACGGGTTGCCGCTGGTCGGAAGGCCCGGTGTACTTCGGAGATGGTCGCTACCTGCTGTGGAGCGACATCCCCAACAACCGTATTCTCAAATGGGAGGAGGAGAGCGGCGCGGTGAGCATCTACCGCAAACCCTCGAACTTCGCCAATGGCCACACGCGCGATCGGCAAGGCCGCCTCGTCAGCTGCGAGCACGGCGGGCGCCGCGTGACGCGCACGGAATACGACGGCGCGGTCACCGTGTTGATCGACAGCTTCGAGGGCAGTCGGCTCAACTCCCCCAACGACGTAGTCGTGAAGTCCGACGGCTCGATCTGGTTTACCGATCCGACGTTCGGCATCCTTGGCAACTATGAGGGCTACAAATCGGAGCCTGAGATCGAGGCCAATGTCTATCGTCTTGATCCCGAGGCAAGGAAGGCGACGATCGTGGCAGAAGGGGTGCTGGGACCGAATGGATTGTGCTTCTCCCCGGACGAAAAGCTCCTGTACATCGTCGAAAGCCGCGGAGTTCCCAATCGCAAGATACTGGCCTTCGACGTGCAGGATGGCGGGCGCGCAATCGCCAATAGGCGCGTGCTGATCGATGCGGGGCCCGGCACACCCGATGGCATGCGCTGCGACGTCGACGGGAACCTGTGGTGCGGCTGGGGCATGGGTACCGCCGAACTCGATGGCGTGATGATCTTTGCCCCCGATGGCAAGCCCATCGGCCGCATCGCACTTCCCGAACGCTGCGCCAACCTTTGCTTCGGCGGCCTCAAACGCAACCGCTTGTTCATGGCAGCCAGCCACTCGCTCTATGCCCTGTACGTAAACACCCAGGGCACATTGGGAGGGTGAGTGCGGCGCGGCTCCCTCGACCCATGCCCAGCGCGCCAGGGATGCGCGCCCCATTGGGTGCGACCGCCCCGCCGTGATGCCCTAGCAACTCGCGGGAAGCCTTTGCAGCCCGCGCAGCACGAACGTCTGCCGCCATTCCGGATTGAAGGGATCGTCGAGCCGGAGGTCGGGAAAACGGCGCAGCAGGCTGGCAATGGCGATTTCTGCCTCGATGCGCGCGAGCTGCGCACCGAGGCAGAAGTGGATGCCGCCACCGAACGACAGCGGTCGGATGTTCGGCCGCTCGATGTCGAGGCGATCGGGATCAGGGTAGACGGCTGCATCGCGATTCGCCGCGCCGAGCAGGCAAAGCACGCTGTCGCCCTTGGCGATGCGCACGCCCGCGAGTTCGGTGTCCGCGAGTGCGACGCGACCGGTCAACTGCACGGAGGAATCATAGCGCAGGAACTCCTCGACGGCATTGCCGATCAGGGTGGGATTGGCACGCACTAGCCGCAGTTGATCGGGATTGCAAAACAGCGCCAGAAGGCCATTGCCGATCAAATTGACCGTGGTCTCATGCCCGGCGCCGAACAGCAGGATGACGTTGGCGATCAGCTCTTC
>JBPYEF010000292.1:0-2344 GCA_051985875.1 Hyphomicrobiaceae bacterium | reverse complement strand
TGCCCCGGCAAATAGGTCGCATCTTCGCGTGCCAACAGAAGCTCGAGTGAGCGGAGATAGGCACGCATATTGCCCTCGGGCGGCGCCACGACGCTGGTGTTCCAGCCCATCACGTGATCGCCCGAGAACAGTATGCGCGTGCCTTCGAGCGCCAGGCACAGATGATCCGGCGCATGCCCCGGCGTGTGCACGGCGGTTAACGCCCAGCCGTCGCCGGCGAGGCGCTGGCCGTCCAGCAGCGGCACGTCCGGAACGAAATCCTGCTCGACGTACTCGCTGCCTGACGGGCTCCTGTGCCTGGTGCCGCGCGTGGCGCTACGGTGGCCGTACCCCGCCGTTCTGGCGCCGGTCTTGGCCAGCAGCGCGGGCATGCCGGCGGTGTGATCGCGATGCGTGTGGGTGATGACGATGTGCGTTATCGGGCACGCGCCCGCGGCGGCGAGAATGCTCGCAAGGTGGGCCGGATCGTCCGGTCCCGGATCGATTACCGCCAGGCTATCGCTGCCGACGAGATAGGTGTTGGTGCCCTTGAAGGTGAAGGGGCTCGGGTTGTTGGCGACGATGCGCCTTACCCCCGGGGCGAGAAGACGCGCCTCGCCGTAGGCGAAGTTCATGTCGGTCTTGAAGGGCAGGGCCTCGGCCATCGCGGGTCCACTTCCGTGCGTTGCGGGGAGGCAATGCCACGGCCGCGCAGCGGTGGCAAGGCACCCCGCACGCCCCACCGCCCCCGCCACTTTGCCCGAGCTGGTGCGCCCTGGTCGGTTGCGTCGGCGATTGCCGTGGTTGCTGACCGCCTGCGCGCGCTTCACTCGGTTGCAGCACGTGGTACGCGCATTGGCTACGTGCGCGCACGCGGCGACGTCGCCTTGCGTGCGCAACTTCGCCGCAAGGTTGGCGCCGGCGGTGCGCACCGGCCAAGGCGGAAGCGCCGGGGGATCTGGCCTTCGCGCGCCACCGGTGGCAGGCTCGCGAATCATGCATCAGGCGGCTCTAGCAGTGCAGCGGGCGTTGTGCCGGGACTGCTGCGCGCTCGTCACCGTGCACGCGACGGGCTGCGCTTGCTGCGGCGGCACCAGGCTGATTGCGCATGCCGAGGTTGAAAGCCTCGCCATCGCCCACATCGATTGCGACGCGTTCTACGCGGCGATCGAGAAGCGCGAGCGCCCTGAGCTTGCATCCGCGCCGGTGGTCATCGGGCACGCCGGCGGTCGCGGCGTCGTGGTTACGGCCTGCTACAATGCCCGCCGTTTCGGCGTGCGCTCGGCGATGCCCATGTTTCAGGCCCTCGCGCTCTGCCCCGACGCGGTTGTGATCGCGCCGGACATGGCCAAATACAAGCGCGCGAGCGAGAGCATTCGCGACATCTTCCGCGCGGCCACTGCGATCATCGAGCCTTTGTCGCTCGATGAGGCATATCTCGATCTGACGGATGCCCATCGCACACAGGCACCTACCGCCGCTGAGGCGCTCGCGCTGATTGCCGCCCGTGTCGAGGCGGAGGTCGGGATCACCGTGTCGATCGGCCTCGCCGGCAACAAGTTTCTTGCCAAACTCGCCTCGGAACTCGACAAGCCACGCGGCTTTTCCGTGATCGGTCGCGCCGAGGCCCAGGCCTTCCTGGCACCACTTGCGGTGCGCAAGATCCATGGGGTGGGTGCGGTGACGGCGCGGCGCATGGAGGAAATGGGCATCAGCACGGCGGCGGATTTGCAGCGCCTGAAGCCGGCCGAGCTGAGCGCACGCTTCGGCAGGTTCGGGCAGCGGCTTGCGCTGTTCGCACACGGCGACGACGATCGTCGCGTGATGCCCGATCGCCCTGTGAAAAGCATTTCGGCGGAGACCACTCTGGCGCACGACACCCGGTGCCCGGAAAAGCTGCGCGAGCTGGCGTTATCGCTGAGTGGGCGCGTTGCCGAACAGCTGCTGCGCAAGGGTATCGCTGCGCGCAGTGTCGTCCTGAAGCTGAAGACCTCGCAGTTTCGCCTCCTGACCCGCAGCCGCCAGCTCGCGAACCCGACGCAGCGCGCCGCGGTCATTTTCGCAAGCCTCGCACCGCTGATCGACCGGGAGGCCGATGGACGCTCTTTCCGACTGATAGGCGTCGGGGTAGGGAGCGTCGGCTCCGCCGCCGAGGCCGATCCTGAAGACCTCTTCTCAAGGACGCCCTGAGGCAGTCCCTGTCGGCTGCGGCCCTGCCGCTGAACTCCACAGCAGCGATGTTGCCCCGGCGTGCCGGATCAGCGCCTTGTCGGCAGGGGCGAGCGCCGCTTCCCGGACCTGGCGCTCGCAATCCGGTGCGTCCATGTCGAAGGGATAGGCGCTGCCGAGCGGCACACGATCGGCG
>JBPYEF010000291.1:0-5272 GCA_051985875.1 Hyphomicrobiaceae bacterium | reverse complement strand
GTCCAAAGAAAGCACGCCTCTTCGGGACTCGACTGGTCTTCCCGGTACTGCGGCGTCACCCGCACGCGGATGCCACGTGTTACGCATTCGTACATGGGATCGCCGTCGTTTGCCTGCTACCCGATCTTAGAGGCAGCGAGCGCCTGGTCAATGTCGGCGGCAAGGTCGTCGCCAGCCTCGAGGCCGACGGACAGCCGCAGCATTCCATCGGTGATGCCGAGTTCGGCGCGTGCAGCCGGCTGCAGCCGTTGGTGCGTGGTCGTGGCGGGATGCGTGATCAGGCTCTTGGCGTCGCCAAGGTTGTTGGAGATGCGGATCAGGCGCAGTGCATTGAGGAAGCGGAACGCGGCAGCCTTGCCGCCTGCGAGCTCGAAGGTGACGACCTGGCCGGAGCCCGACATCTGCCGCCGCGCCAGCGCCGCCTGCGGGTGGTCCGCGCGGCCGCAGAACAGCACCCGGGCGACCCCGGGGCGCTCGGCCAGGTGGTCGGCAATCCTCGCCGCGGTGTCGCACTGTGCCCGCAGCCGCACGGGCAGCGTCTCCAGTCCCTTGAGCATGATCCAGGCATTGAACGGACTGAGCGCCGGGCCGGTCTGACGCAGAAACGTGTGCAGGTGCTCCTTCAGGAACTTCGACGAGCACAGGACGACGCCGCCGAGGCAGCGCCCCTGGCCGTCGATGTGTTTGGTCGCCGAATAGACCACCACGTCGGCGCCAAGCCGCAGCGGCTTTTGCAGCAGTGGCGTCGCGAACACGTTGTCGACGACGACCAGGGCGCCTGCGGCGTGGGCAATTTTCGACACGGCGCCGATGTCGACGAGCTCGAGGGTCGGATTGGCCGGTGTCTCGAAGAAGAACGCCTTGGTGTTCGGGCGCACGGCGGCCTGCCACGCCGCAGGGCTGCGCCCATCGACCAACGTCGCGGCAATGCCGAGGCGCGGACACAGCTCCTGCGCGACATAGAGGCAGGAGCCGAACATGGCGCGTGCGGCGACCACGTGATCGCCCGCCCGCAGGAAGCACAGCAGCGCCGCGGTCACCGCCGCCATTCCGGTGGCGGTGGCGCGCGCGGCCTCGGCGCCCTCGAGCAGCCGCATGCGCTCCTCAAACATGCTGACCGTCGGATTGGAAAAGCGCGAGTAAATGAAGCCCGGGTCTTCATCCTTGAAGCGGGCCTCGGCCTGCTCGGCGCTGTCGTAGACGAACGATTGCGTCAACATCAGCGCCTCGGACGTTTCCCCAAAGCCGGTGCGCAGCGCACCACCGTGCACGAGCAGTGTTTCGCTTTGCCAAGAGGCATCGTGCGGTGCCTGGCGGATCGCCGGCAGAGGTTTGTCGTTCATGCGCGCTCCTCGCCCGACACTGCGCCGGGACACAAAAAAAACCGCCCGCGAACCCGCGCCGCTCAGCTGAGCCGGGCGCGTCATCCGGGGTCGGTCTGCGCGCGGCCCTTTTAGCGACTTCTTTTGCGTGGCTGCAAGCCGGCCGGCCAAATCACCACGTGCTTCCTCGCGGGGATTACCCCTTTCTGCGGCTTGGCGTCAACGGCTGATTCGTTGTAGGTCCGGGGCTGCCGCGGGATCGGGCCCAGCATGTGCAAGGCGAGCGCGCGGCGCCTGACGCGGCAAGATTGCCCGCGGCCGTCGCGCTCGCTCTGGCGACGGCGGGCTGGGTGTCCATTTCGGCCGCTGCCTTCGACAGCAGGGTGCCGCCATGTCCAGGACGCAGCCTAGAGCACGCAGACACGCCCCCCCTCGCGCGCCCGGGATCCTACCGGTGCAGGCGATCCGCGGCCTGCTCACGGCGGGCCAGGTCCGCTCGGATGTGCCACCGCACGCCGATCAGGTGCAGCCGGCGAGCCTTGATCTTCGGCTCGGGGAGAAGGCCATCCGCGTGCGTGCGAGTTTTCTCCCCGGCCCCGGGGAAACGGTCGCGGACCGCCTTGAGGATCTGCATCTGCACAGCATCGATCTGGTGCGCGGCGCCGTCCTGGAGACGGGCTGCGTCTACATCGTGCCGCTGCTCGAACGGCTGGCATTGCCGAACAGCTTGGCGGCAATCGCCAACCCGAAGAGCTCGACGGGGCGGTTGGATGTGTTCACGCGGGTCATCACCGACGGGGTGAATGCATTCGATGTCGTACCTGCCGGGCACCACGGGCCGCTCTATGCGGAAATCTGCCCACAGACGTTTCCGATCGTGGTGCGCACCGGCTCTCGGCTCAACCAAATCCGCTTTCGCTGCGGGGAGCCGCAGGACGACGACATCGACCTACAGGAGCTGCAGCGTCGCGAGCGCCTGATCTCCTGTGAGCACGCCGACGTCGCGCGCGGGATCGCGCTGTCGGTCGACCTGGTCGGCGACAAGGAGGGCCGTGTCGGCTACCGTGCCAAGCGCCACACCGGGCTAATCGACGTCGATCGGCGCGCCGCTTATCGCGTCGCCGACTACTGGGAGCCGATCCGCAACCCGCAGGCGCGGCGCCTGATACTCGATCCCGATCAGTTCTACATCCTCGCCTCGAAGGAAGCGGTGCACGTCCCCCCGACGCACGCCGCGGAAATGGTGCCTTTCAACCCCCTGGTGGGCGAATTCCGCGTCCATTACGCGGGCTTCTTTGATCCGGGGTTCGGCCACGCGGCGGCGGGTGGTGCTGGCGCCAAGGCGGTATTGGAGGTGCGCAGCCACAAAGTGCCGTTCATCCTCGAGCATGGGCAGATCGTCGGCCGTCTGCTCTATGAGCCGATGACGGCGATCCCCGAGGTGCTCTATGGCGACGATCTCAGATCCAACTACCAGGGCCAGGGCCTCAAGCTATCCAAGCACTTTCGCTGACGGGGATCTTACGCGGCCCCCTGACGAGCGCCGGGCCGGGGCTGGGCCTGGGCCAGGGCAGACTGGGCAGGACTGGGCCAGGGCAGACTGGGCACGACTGGGCGAGCGCGCCAGGGCACGGTCAGGGGCGCGCGCCCTTGCCTTGATCGAGCCTTCGTCTTCGGCTAGCTAGCGGCTCGGCCACTGGCGGCCGCGGATATGCGCCGATATTCTCGGTGAGCACCGGCAAATCGGCCCGCGCGTGCCACTCTGTCGAGCCGCCTGGGTGGCACGGGGCGCACCTCCGCTCGCCCAGCGCGTGGTTGCCCCCTTTGTCGCTGGAGCTTCGCCATGAAGCGGTTGCGTGCCACGGCGGTTGTCGTTGCGTCGGTTGTCGGCCTTGTGCTCGCAGTGGCGCTCACGCTACCGCAGCGCGCGTCCGGTGACACCGACCCCGCCGTCGACTGCTTCAGCGAGGACATTGAGCGCCGCATCGAGGGCTGCACGGCGCTGATCGAACGGGGTGACCAGACGCTTGCGGACATGAGCCACGTCTACGCCATGCGCGCGCTCGCCTACTCCCTCAAAGGTCTTTACGACGCGGCTATTCGCGACTACGACGTCGCCATCGGCATGAAGCCCGATTTTGCGGTGGCGCTGAACAACCGGGCCTGGGCGTATTTCCGCTGGGGCAAGGGTGCGATGGGACTGGACGACGTCGAGCGCTCCCTGCAGTTGAGCCCGACGAGCCCCAACACACTCGACACGCGCGCTCACATCTACCAGACCCTCGGTCGGCTGGAGGAAGCGCTGCACGACTACGATCAGGCGATGTTCTATGGCGGCGCGCGCATGATCAGGCTCTATCAATGCGGGCTGACCGAGGCGCGCCTCTACAGCGGCGAGATCGACGGTACCTGGCGTCCGGAGCTGGCGCACGCGCTCGAGCGCTGCGTGCACGACAAGAGTTGTGATCCGCTGCCTGCCGACGAGCACTGCCGCGCCGCGACGAGCTGAGGCGGAGACGAGCGGCGCACGCGCGCGCCCTCACGCCATCGGCAATCCGACGTAGTTTTCGGCGAGCACCGTCTGCGCCGCTTTGGAGCCGGCGAGGTATGAAAGCTCGGCGGCCTGGGCGCGGCGCTCGAATGGGCTTGCCTCGGGGAAGCGGTGCGTGAGGTTGGTCATCCACCAGGAGAAGCGTTGCGCCCTCCACACGCGCGCCAGGCAGGTTTGCGAATAGGCGTTGAGCAGCTCGTCTCGTCCGGTGCGATAGTAGGCGACCAGGGCGGCGGCGAGATAGCGCACGTCGGCGACGGCGAGGTTCAGCCCCTTGGCCCCGGTCGGCGGCACGATGTGTGCGGCGTCGCCGGCGAGCAGCAGGCGGCCGTGGCGTAACGGCTCGGCGACGAACGAGCGCAGCGGCGCCAGGCTCATTTCCAGGGCTGGTCCGGTGTGCAGCGTAGCGGCCTGTTCCTGGGGGATGCGCCGTTTCAGCTCTCGCCAAAAGCGATCTTCCGACCAGTCGGCGAGATCCTCTTCGGCCGGCACCTGCAGATAGTAGCGGCTGCGGCTCGGGGAGCGCATGGTGCAGAGCGCAAACCCCCGCTCGTGGCTGGCGTAAATCAGCTCCGCATTTACCGGCGGCGTGTCGCTGAGGATGCCGAGCCATGCGAACGGATAGACGCGCTCATAGATGCGGATGACCTCCTGCGGGATCGCTTGCCGGCTCACGCCATGGAAGCCGTCACATCCCGCGATGAAGTCGCAGCGTACCTCGCGACTCTGCTGACCGCTGCGATAGGCGAGCCGCGGGGAGTCGCTCATCAGCGCATGCAGGCTCACGTCTTCCGCCTCGTAAACGACGTTGCTTCCCGCTGCCGCGTGGGCGGCCATCAGATCCTTCTGGATCTCCGCCTGGCCGTAGATCGTGACGACCCTGTCGACGAGGGCCTTGAGGTCGATGCGTAGGCGCCTTCCCTCGAAGGTGAGCACGATCCCCTCGTGAAGCAGGCGCTCGTGTGCCAACCGCGCACCAAGACCCACCTCGGTGAGGAAGTCGACGGTGCCCTGCTCGAGCAGCCCGGCACGGATGCGCTGGCTGAGATAGGCCGGTGTGCGCCGCTCGAGCACGATGCTGTCGATGCCCGCACGCTGCAACACGTGCGCCAGCAACAGCCCTGCGGGCCCCGCGCCGACAATGCCGACCTGCACGCGCATGCCTTCGCCCCGCTATGGGTGCTCGCCGCGCTCGGCCAGAAACGCGCGGGCGCGGGCCTCCCGCCGGTCCGCCCCAGATCGGCCCAGATCGGCCCTGATCGGCCTAGATCGGTGGGCGCGAGGGGTGGGCGGTGGGCGATGCCTGCAGTCCCAACCCCCCGGACATCGCCCCGGGCGTAGCACCCAGGGAGGGTCCGCCACCGGGACCTAGTGAGGATATGAAATGGCCAGTAGAGCG
>JBPYEF010000290.1:0-5480 GCA_051985875.1 Hyphomicrobiaceae bacterium | reverse complement strand
ACGTGGGCGACGGCGTCGACCTCGCGTATATGCGCCAAGAACTGATTGCCGAGCCCCTCGCCTTGCGAGGCGCCGCGTACCAGGCCGGCGATGTCGACGAAGGTGAGCCGCGTCGGAATTACCACCGCTGAGCCGGCGATCTTTGCCAGCGCAACCAGGCGCTGATCGGGAACCGCGACGTCGCCGACATTCGGCTCGATGGTGCAAAAGGGGTAATTGGCCGCCTCTGCCGCAGACGTCTGCGTCAGGGCATTGAAAAGCGTCGATTTGCCGACATTGGGCAAGCCGACGATGCCGCATTTGAAGCCCATGGCTCAGATCTCTTGGAAGGTGCGCTTGCTGCAAGGCGCCACCGCTCGCCTCGCGCGCACGCTTGTTTCGTGTTCTTGCCTAATCCCGTGCGCCGCGGCCCTTCAACCAGCGCGTAAGGCTCGCGGTGAGAGCCCCGACCGTCTTGCGCGCTGGCGGCTCGGTGGCGGTGCAGGCGGGCGCCGCGACCTCGAGCCCCGCCTTCTTGCCGCTGGCCATGCAGCGCGCCACCTCGGCGAGGAAACGCGCCTCGTCACCCGATGCAAGGCGACCCGCGGCGTCGGCAATGGCATCGAGCAGGGGCTCGAGCCAGCTGGCATCGGCCTTGGAAAAGTCGTGCAGCACGTAGCCGTGCACCAGATGCTTGGATCCCGGATGGCCAATGCCGATGCGCACGCGGGCGTAGGCATTGCCGATATGCTGGGTGACCGAGCGCAGGCCGTTGTGGCCGGCATTGCCACCATCGACCTTGGCCCTGACCTTGCCCGGGGCGAGATCGAGCTCATCGTGGAAAACGCACACGTCGCGCTCGGCGAGGCGCAAATAGCGCTTCGCCTCGCCGACCGAGCGACCGCTGTCGTTCATGTACGTCTGCGGCTTCAGCAGGACCACGCGATGCCCGTCGATCATGCCCTCGCAGCTGAGGCCTGAGAACTTCTTCTTCCAGGGCCCGAGACCATGGCGCGTAGCAATGCGCTCGGCGGCCATGAAGCCGACGTTGTGGCGCTGCCGCGCGTGCCCGCTGCCCGGGTTTCCGAGCCCGACGAGAAGCTTCATGCGATGA
Organism: Hyphomicrobiaceae bacterium; assembly: GCA_051985875.1. Taxonomy (GTDB): domain Bacteria; phylum Pseudomonadota; class Alphaproteobacteria; order Rhizobiales; family Hyphomicrobiaceae; genus AWTP1-13. Next base: position 4,387 of record JBPYEF010000290.1, on the reverse strand, counting down.
GATTCGCCGCAGGCTCGTCGGGCCCATGCCCGCGAGCCTGGCGGCGCCTATTTCTTGCCTCTGTCGGCCGGCTTGGCTGCGGCTGCCGCGTCCTTGGCCGCTGGCTTGGCGGCCGCCTCCTTGCCGGCGGCCGGCTTGCCCTCGGCGCCTTCGGCGGCTGCCGCGCCCTCCGCACCCTCTGCCGGTGCTGCACCCTCGACCGCCGCGGCCTCGGCACCCGGGGTCGGCTCCTCCTCGATCTTATGGCCGGCGATCGTCGCCACCGTGAAATCGCGATTGAGAATCGTTGGTCTGACGCCCTCGGGCATGGCGATCGCCGAGATGTGCACGGAGCGGCCGATGTCCAGGCCCTCGAGGTTGAACTCGAAATGGTCCGGGATGGCATTGGCCGGACAGGTAACCTCGATGGTGTGCCGCACGACGTTCAGCACGCCACCGCGTTTGAGGCCGGGCGAGAGCGCTTCGTTGGCAAAGCGCACGGGCACGTTGACCCGGATGCGCGCGGTCGGTGTTACCCGCTGTAGGTCGACGTGCAGCGGCAAATCCTTGACGGGATCGACCTGCACCTCTCGGGGGATCACCTGTTGCTTGGTGCCGTCAAGGTTGAGCTCGAAGACCGTGGAAAAGAACTTCCCGCGCTGCAGCAGCAGGCCGAGCTCACGCCCGTCGATGCTAATGGTCTCGGGGCTGCTTCCACCGCCATAGACGATCCCGGGAACGACGCCCTCGCGCCGCGCGGAGCGCGCTCCTCCTTTGCCCGAGCGGCGGCGCGCGGAGGCCTTGATCTCGCTGACCTGCTGGGCCATGGGGCTGTATCTCCTGATGGCATCTGTGATGAACAACCGCGCTCAGCCGCTGCCGCGGGACGCCGGTCGGTGCGCCTTATAGCGGGCCCCACGCCGCAGGGCAATGGACGCAGCCAAGGCGGGTTGCACGGGGCAGTGGCGGAACGCGCCTGCCTATGCGAGCGCCCGACGCGCGCGCGGCACACCGGCTCCTTCGCCGATCCTTTGTCGCTTGTGTGCGTGGCCCGCTGGGGCAATAGTTGTCGCTCACTTCCCGGAGGACACGATGATCTACGAGTTGCGCATCTACCGCTGCGTGCCCGGCCGCCTACCTGCCCTGCTCAAGCGGTTCGAACAGACCACGCTCAAGATTTGGGAGAAGCACGGGATCCGCCAGGCAGGGTTCTGGACGGTGCTCATCGGCGAAGGCAACAACGACCTGCACTACCTGCTCGCCTGGGAGTCACTTGCCGAGCGCGAGCAAAAATGGGCGGCCTTCATGGCCGATGCTGCGTGGACCACGGCGCGCGCCGAAAGCGAACGGGACGGGCCGATCGTCGCCAACATCACGACCATGATGATGCAGCCGACGACCTTCTCGGCCGTGCGCTGAGACGGCCGCGGGGGGCATTGCGCATTGGGCGGCGGCGCGTCAGTGGGCGCCGCCCCAGATGCGGCGCTTCGCAAACCCGAGCAGCACGGCCGTGATCAGCAGATAACCCATCACCAGCAGGCCCAGCCGCTTTCTCTCTTCCAGCCGCGGATCTGCGGCCCAGGCGAGAAACGCCGCAACGTCACGCGCGTAGTTGTCGACGGTAGCGGGCGTTCCATCGTCGTACTTCACCAAACCGTCACCACCGGCCAAGGGATTGGGCATGGCGGTCTGGTGGCCCGGGAAGGCGGTATTGTAGTTCATGAAGTCCGCCAACTTCACATTGGCCGGCGGGTCGGCGTAGCCGGTGAGGTAGGCGTACAGGTAGTCGGCGCCCGCCTCCTGGTAGGCGCTGAAGATGTCGCGGAGCATGGCGAAGGGCACGAGGTAGAAGGGACGTTCCGTCTCGATGCCCCGCGCCCGCGCGATCAGCGACAGGTCGGGCGGCAGCGCTCCGTTCTGCGCGAAGCGGGCCTCCTGCTCGTTGGCGTACGGAGAGGGGATGGCGTCCGCTAGATTGGCCGGGCGCTTCTTGATCCTGCCCTCGTCGTCGGGCGCAGCATCGACCTGGTAGGTCGCAGCGAGCGACCTCACCGCTGCTTCCGGGAAATCTGGTCCCCCGGGTTGCGCGAGGTTGCGGAATGCCAGCCGCTTCACCCCATGACAGCGCGAGCACACCTCGCTGTAGACCTTGAAGCCGCGCTGCAGCTGCGCCTGGTCGAAGTGGCCGAGGAGGCCACCGAAGGTCCACTGCTGCCGAACGATGTGCGGCTCGTCTTCGGCGGCGGCCGGGCGGCCCGCGAGCAACAGCCCCGTGACGATCAGCGCACCGACCGCGCCCGTGCGTATCCTCATGCGTGCTCCCCTAGCGCTGTTCGCCGGCGGCGGCCGTCACGGGCATGACTGCAGCCTTTTTGCCCAAAACCGATTCGCTGATCGAGCGCGGCATGATGGTCGGGGTCTCCATCACTCCGACGATCGGCATGACGATCAGGAAGTGGATGAAGTAGTAGGCGGTGAATATGCGACCCCAGTAAATGTACGCGCCCTCGGGCGGCTTGGATCCGATATAGCCGAGCGCAATCACCGTGAAGATGAATAGAAAGAAGAAGTTAGCGTACACCGGCCTGTACTTGCATGAGCGCACGCGCGAGGTGTCGAGCCACGGCACAAAGCACAAGATGAGGATCGATGAGAACATGGCAATGACGCCGAGCAGTTTGTTCGGGATCGCACGCAGGATGGCGTAGTAGGGCAGGAAATACCATTCGGGCACGATGTGCGGCGGCGTCGAGAGTGGATTGGCCTCAACATAGTTGTCGGGATGCCCAAGATAATCCGGAAGGAAGAACACCAGCCAGGCAAACAGCACCAAGAACACGGCGAGCGCAAAGATGTCTTTCATCACCGCATAGGGCGACATCGGCAACGTATCGCTGGCCGTCTTGATCTCGAGGCCGGTCGGGTTGTTCTGGCCGACCACGTGCAGCGCCCAGATGTGCAGGCCCACGGCGCCGGCAATGGCGAAGGGCAGCACGTAGTGCAGACTATAGAAGCGCGTCAGCGTTGTTCCGGACACCGAGAATCCCCCCCACAGCCACTGCACGATGCGGGTGCCGAGGCCGGGTATGATGGAATCGATCGAGGAGAACAGGTTCGTGATCACGGTCACCGCCCAAAAGCTCATCTGCCCCCAGGGAAGCGAGTAGCCCATGAACGCGGTGGCCATCATCAGGATCAGGATGACGACGCCGATGATCCACAACACCTCACGCGGGGTCTTGTATGATCCGTAATAGAGACCGCGGGCTATGTGGATGTAGGCGGCGAGGAAGAACATCGAGGCGCCAACGGCGTGCATGTTGCGGATCAGCCAGCCGTAGTTGACGTCGCGACGAATGTGCTCGACGCTGTTGAAGGCATCGCCTGCGCTGGCGACGAAATGCATCGCCAGCACAACGCCGGTGGCGATCTGCACCGCGAGGAAGAAGGTCAGCAGTCCGCCCGTGGTCCACAGGTAGTTGATGTTGCGCGGTGTGGGGAACTCGACGAATTGCGCGTGCAGCATGCGCGCCAGCGGCAAGCGCGCGTCAATCCATTTGCCGAAGCGGGTGGTCGGCCGATAGCTAGAGTCGTGCGTCGACATCACACATCCCTCAGCCGATCTTGAGGCGGGTATCGCTCATGAATTCATAGGATGGTACTTCGAGATTGCGCGGCGCCGGCCCCTTGCGGATGCGGCCCGCGGTGTCGTAGTGCGATCCGTGGCAGGGACAGAACCAGCCGCCGTAGTCGCCGCGCGCATCGTTCATCGATTGGCCCTTGGGAACGCAGCCGAGATGGGTGCAGATGCCCACGACGATGATCCAGTTCTCATGACCCTTCTTGGTACGGTTGAGATCGGTGGCAGGCGCGCTTTCAGGAAGCGCATCGTTGCGAGCGCTGGTATCGCGCAGGTCGGCGACCCTGACGGCCAGCGCCGCCTTGACCTCATCGGGCGTGCGGCTTCTAACGAACACGGGCTTGCCGCGCCATAGGACGGTGATCGCCTGACCCTCCTTCACCGGCGCAAGGTCAACCTCCGTCGATGCGAGCGCCTGGGTGCTGGCATCGGGATTCATCTGGGCAATAAATGGCCACAGCGCCATGGCCGTACCGACGCCTGCAAACGCTTACGCGGCAATGACGATGAAATCCCGCCGGTTGGGACCATCTGCGGTCTGCGACGCCACGTCAGCCTCCCGTTGCATTGCCGTACCCTCAGATCAGGCTCGCCGGCACGTGCGCTAGCCGCGCGCTCCTCGACATCCGCGGGGCGCGCAAGCAACAGACGCGATCCTTCGCGCGATACCTGTGAGCGCCAATTCCCCGCGATTGCGCCGCGGCAACGCCGCGGAGCGCTACCGCAGCCGCGCGCTGCGCACCGTGGCGGTCAACACCACCGTCGCAG
>JBPYEF010000289.1:0-14502 GCA_051985875.1 Hyphomicrobiaceae bacterium | reverse complement strand
AGGTTGCCGCGAACTGCGCCACGGGCGGCGGGACCTGGGCCGCGTCCATCGCGTGGCCGCCGCGCCGGTAGTTGTATTCGACGATCCCGGCGCGCTGTTGCTCCTTGGTGAACGAGACGTTGAAGTCGAAGTTGAAATCGCCGCCGAGCGAGGACGCCCAGGGAAACGTCCACCCCATGCGCCGCTTGTACGCCTGCAGCTTGGCGAGCGGCGCCCGTGATACCGCCGAAAGCGTGACGCCGTGGTTTGCCAAATGCACGACGAAGCCGTCGAACCCGTCTGCGATCGCCGAGCAGGACGGGCATCCCGCTTGATAGTCGGGCCCGAACATGAAGTGGTAGACGAGTAGCTGCGGGCGCCCCTGGAAGAGGTCAGCCAGCGAAGCCTTTCCTGCGTCGGTGTCGAATCCGTAGTCCTTGTCGACCCGCACCCACGGCAGCTGCTGGCGCTGCCGTGCCAGTTGGTCGGTGCGCTGCGTCAGCTGCTTCTCCGCCTCGAGCAGCGCGAGCCGCGCTGCCAGCCACTCTGCGCGTGTTCCGGTCTTGCGTCTGGTCATCCTTGTGCTCCCGGTGTCGTTCGCCGTTCGTGTGCGATACGACGCGCTGGTTGTTGATCAGCCAATAGATTAGTACCGGGCATCGAACCGTCGGGAGTGACAACTGTGGCGGGATTCCGTTGGACTCGTTGATCACGGCCGCGGCGCGTGCGCTTGCGGCGGGTGATCCCCTCGGTGCACTGAACCGGGTCGCCCTGCGCGATGACGCGCCTGCGCTCGCGCTTCGCGGCATCGCCATGGCCCAGCTCGGCGATCTCGTTCGAGCGAAGGCTCTCGTGCGACGTGCGGCGCGCGCCTTCGGTCCGAAAGAGGCCGTGGCCCGCGCGCGGTGTGTCGTCGCCGAGGCCGAGATCGCCCTCGTCTCGCGTGACCTCGCTTGGCCTGCGAAGGCGCTCGAAGCAGCGCGGGCGACGCTGGAGGAGCATGGCGACCGGGCGAACGCCGCGCATGCGCGCTACCTCCAGGTCCGCCGCCTCCTGCTGATCGGGCGCCTCGCCGAGGCCGAGCGTACGCTCGCTGAGCTCGACCCGGCACCCTTCCCGCCAGCGTCGAGGGCCGCCCACGAGCTGGTCGTGGCGGGAATCGCGATGCGGCGCGTCCGGACGAAGGTGGCGCGCGCGGCGCTGGCGCGCGCCGGGCGCGCCGCGGCCGACGCCGGGATCCCCGCGCTGACAGCCGAGGTCGAAAGCGCATCCACCGTCCTGGATACGCCGGCGGCGCGCTTGATTGCGCGCGGCAGGGAGCGGCTCCTGCTGCTCGAGGAGGTTGAAGCGTTACTGGCGTCGAAGGCCCTCGTCGTGGACGCGTGCCGTCATGTCGTGCGCGACGCACGCATGGCGGTCTCGCTCGCGAGGCGCCCGGTGCTGTTTGCGCTCGCACGCGCGCTGGGTGAAGGCTGGCCGGGGGACGTGGCGAGGGGCACGCTGATCGCGCGAGCATTCCGAGCAAAGCTCGCCGATGAGTCGCACCGCGCGCGGTTGCGCGTCGAAGTCGGGCGGCTTCGCACGCTGCTGCGAACGCTGGCCGGCGTGAGCGCGACAAAGCGAGGGTTTGCCCTGGTACCGCGCCACGCACGCGAGGTCGTAGTGCTGGCTCGTCCGGTCGAAGAGCAGCACGCGGCGGTGCTCGCCTTCCTCGCCGACGGCGAGTCGTGGTCGAGCTCGGCCCTGGCCCTGGCGCTTGGAGCCAGCCAGCGCACCGTGCAGCGGGCCCTCGATTCGCTTGCGACCGCAAGCAAGGTGCAGGCGTTCGGTCGCGGGCGGGCGCGTCGTTGGATGACCCCGCCCGTGCCGGGGTTCACGACGACCTTGTTACTCCCCGCTCCACTGCCGGGTGACTAGGATCGAACGCCAACCTGAGCGAGGAGCGAGCCATGAAGCAATCAGCCGCCGAAATCGTCCGTGAGTATGGACCCTTTGCGGGTGTCGACAGGGTGCATGGGGTTACCTATGACGGCAAGCAGGTGTGGTTTGCTTCCGGAGACAAGCTCAACGCCTTCGATCCGGCGAGCGGGAAGATCGTGCGTGCGCTTGATGTCGCCGCGCATGCAGGAACGGCTTTCGACGGGCAGCACCTGTTTCAGATTGCCGAGGATCGCATCCAGAAGGTCGACCCGAAGACCGGCCGTGTGCTCGCGACCATCCCGGCGCCCGGCGGCGGCGGCTCGGGGCTCGCGTGGGCCGAAGGGACGCTTTGGGTGGGGCAGTATCGGGACCGGAAGATTCATCAGGTCGACCCTGAGACAGGGGCGATCCTTCGCACCATCGAATCCAACCGCTTCGTCACCGGTGTCACCTGGATCGACGGCGAGCTTTGGCACGGCACCTCGGAGGGTGGCGAGAGCGATTTACGGCGAGTCGATGCGCGAACGGGGGAGGTCCTCGAGAGGCTGGAGATGGCACCCGGGGTAAGCGTGTCGGGGCTTGAGTCCGATGGCGGCGATCGGTTCTTCTGCGGCGGGGGAAGCAGCGGGAAGGTGAGAGCCGTCCGCCGACCGAAGCGAGCATGAGTGACCTTCGCGAGGCTGCGAACCCGAGGCTGGAAAAAAAGTCGCGCACCTGTGGCGGGACTTGCCCTCCGCGGCGGTTATCTCATGACCCGCGATTTGCCATCGGTGCCGCTCGCGAGGATCGGCCCGATCTGGCCGGCTGCGGCGGACGCGCGGCACGATGGCGACGGCCGGCCACGTCCTTCGCCCCGCCCGCGCCTCGGCCGCCTGCCGCGGTCGGCAGGCAAAAAACGTCATTCCCACTCGATCGTCCCGGGGGGCTTGGACGTCACGTCGTAAACCACCCTGTTGATCCCCGCGACCTCGTTGATGATGCGCGTTGCCGCGCGGCCGAGCAGCGCGTGGGGGAGCGGGTAGAAGTCGGCGGTCATGCCGTCGAGCGAGCTTACGGCGCGCAGCGCGCATACCTGCTCGTAGGTGCGGGCATCCCCCATCACGCCGACCGTGCGCACCGGGAGCAGTACCGCGAATGCTTGCCAAATCTTGTCGTATAGCCCGGCCGCGCGGATCTCTTCCAGAAACACCGCATCCGCCCGCCGCAGCGTCTCGAGCTTGTCGCTGCTGATCTCGCCGGGAATGCGAATCGCAAGCCCTGGACCCGGGAACGGGTGGCGGCCGATGAAGCGCGCGGGAAGGCCGAGCTCGCGTCCGAGAGCGCGCACCTCATCCTTGAACAGCTCGCGCAGCGGCTCGATCAGCTTAAGGTGCATGCGCTCGGGCAATCCACCGACATTATGATGCGACTTGATGGTGACCGAAGGGCCGCCGGTGAACGACACGCTTTCGATCACGTCCGGGTAGAGCGTGCCTTGCGCCAAGAAACTGGCGCCGCCGAGCTTCTTCGCCTCCTCCTCGAACACGTCGATGAACAGCGCTCCGATCGCTTTGCGCTTTGCCTCCGGGTCGACCTTGCCAGCGAGCGCCCGCAGGAAACGTGTGCCGGCGTCGACGTGTACGAGTGGAATGTTGAAGTGGCCACGGAACAGCGCCACGACCTCCTCGGCCTCGTCGAGCCGCAGCAGTCCGTGATCGACGAAGATGCAGGTGAGCTGATCGCCGATGGCCTCGTGGATCAATACCGCCGCGACGGCGCTGTCGACGCCTCCCGAAAGGCCGCAGATGACCTGCTCCCGACCGACCTCGGCGCGGATCTTGGCTACCTCTCGCGAGCGGAAGTGGGCCATCGACCAATCGCCCGGCAGGCCGGCGATGCGGCGCACGAAGTTGCCGATCAGCTGGCCGCCGCGCGGGGTGTGGGCGACCTCCGGATGGAACTGCACGGCATAGAGCTTGCGCGCTTCGTCGGCAATTGCGGCAAAGGGAGCACCCTTTGACACGCCCACTACCTTGAAGCCGGCGGGCAGCGCGATCACACGGTCCCCGTGGCTCATCCACACCGTGTGCCGCTCACCGCGCCGCCAAACCCCCTCAAACAGCGCCGTTTCGCCGACGATCTCGAGCTCGGCCCGGCCGAATTCGCGCTGCTGCCCGCCCTCGACGCGGCCGCCCAGTTGCGCGACCATGGCCTGCTCGCCGTAGCAGATGCCGAGCACCGGCAGCCCGGCGTCGAACAGCCAATCGGGCGCACGTGGGGTGCCGAACTCGGTAACGCTCGCTGGTCCGCCCGATAGGATCACGGCCCTGGGGCGCAGCCGGCGCAGCGCCTCCTCGGCCTTGTTGAAGGGCACGATCTCCGAGTAGACGCCCTGCTCGCGCACGCGCCGTGCGATCAGTTGCGTGACCTGGCTGCCGAAATCGATGATCAGGACGGCATCGTTCATGGCGTGCGTAGACGGGGATCTTGGGCCGCGCCGGCTGCCGCTCGTACCTCGGGCGCCGCGCGCATTGCGATCTTTTGTAGGCGCACGTGCCGCGGCCGGATCACTCGGCCGCCACGACGGCGTGGCCGTTGCCGCTGGCGACCGCATTGGGTTGCGGCGCGGGACGGGCGGTGATGGCGAGACGCTCGATGGCCGCCTGCAGGATCTGGCCGAGCAGCTCGGAGTAGCGCATGCCCTGGAACCCCGCCATGATGTTCATCTTCCCGTCCCAGCACCACCCAGGGTTGGGGTTGACCTCGAGCAGCTTGATCTCGCCTTTGGCGTCGGTGCGGAAGTCGAAGCGCGCGTAGTCCCGGCACCCAAGCCGCTCGAACAGCCGCGAGGAGCTGTCGATCAGCTGTTGCTGCATCTGGTCGGCGAGCGTCGCCTCGCGGTAGCGGATCTGCGTCCAGTAGGGGCTGTCGGGCTCCCATTTCGACTCGTAGCCGAGAATTCTCGGCAGCGCTTCATCGAGCCGCGAATAGTCCACCTCCAGTATCGCCAACGCGCGCAGCCCCTGGTCGGGGTTGCCGACCAGCTGTACCGAGTACTCCGCGCCCGTCAGAAACTCCTGCACCAGCACGCCGCGCCTGGGGAAATCGGCGCGCAGCCGGTCGAGGGAATCGAGCAGCGCCTTCTCGTTGGTGACTACCGAGTCCCGGGTGATGCCCTGGCTGCTGTCGCCCTGGTTCGGCTTCAGCAGCGCCGGGAAGACGGAGGGCAGCGTTGCGCCTTGGTCGCCCGGGCGCACGTAGCTTTCGAGCGGTACGGGGACGTCGAGCCCCTGCGCCACGGCGCGCACCAGCCCCTTGTCATAGCAGGCGGCCAGCGCGGCGGGCCCGGCACCGCTATAGGGTATCGCCAGCACCTCGAGCAGGGCCGGAACGTGCAGTTCTTTGAAGGAATCGTTGTTCCAGCCCTCATCGCACAGGTTCAAGACGAGATCGGTGCGCAAATCCGCCAGGTCGCGCTCGAGCGTGCCGTGATTGTCGAGAAAGCGGAACTTGAAGTTCGGCAGCTCGGCGAGAGCGTCCTTGAGCTTGCGGACCGTTTCCAGGTCCTCGGCATTGAAGGCGCCGCCGCGCTTGACCGCGTCGGGCAGGCGGTGGTCGCCGAGAAGCACCGTGACGTCCAGCGCTTGCAGCTTGCCGCGGCCCTTGCGCACCGGCAGGTGTGGAGCGTCGGCCGTCAGCAGGATGCGGCGCGCCATCATGCCGAGGTCTTGATCGCGGTCGGAAAGCGCCTCGGTGTGCCCGTGGTGGCGCACGTTGCGAAAGCCGGTCGCCTCCAGCAGCTTGGAGATGCTTTCGCGCGTATACAGCCGCTCGGCGTAGAACTGATCGGCGATCACGCCCATCTCGTCATGGACGATCACCTCGCGCGAGATCAGCCGCTCGCCATCCTGGCTGATCGACCGTTCGCGGCACACGAAATGGTGCTCGTCGATCCATTCCCACGAGCGCTTGTCGAAGTTCTCGTGCATGTGGCCGCCGTCGGTGATGTCGAGCACCAGCTGTCCGCTGGGGCGCAAGATCTTGCCGACGGCCGTGAGCACCCGCTCGTCGTCCTGCTTGTTGGAGAAGTAGCCAAACGAGTTTCCCATGATGGCCACGCAATCCATGCTGTTCTCGGGCAGCCGCGGGTTGCGGGCGTCGCCCTCCTTGAACAGCACTTGCAGGCCCTCGCTCTGCGCACGCTTCTTGGCGAGGCGCACGAGGTAGCGCGAGCGGTCGAGCCCCATCACGTGCCTGAAGCCGCGCCGGGCGAGCTCCATGCAGTGGCGGCCCTGCCCGCAGCACAGGTCGAGAATGTGGCTGTGCGGCTGGATCTTGGCCGCCGCGGCGATGAAATCCACCTCGCGGCGGGTGTTCTCGAGGTTCTCGACGACATCGCCGTCGGTCTTGACATAGAGGGCGTTGAAGAGTTTGCGCCACCACTCTTCGGGGAGGTGGGCCTCGAGGTCCGCAACCGGACCTAGGCAGGAACGCACCGCTTGTCGCTTAGGCCGTTTCGCCCTGGAAGGCATGACCATGGTGGACGCAGGTCCTCCGTATTACCGCGGGCAGCAGCCGAATTCTGCAGCGCCTCCTCGAGGCGGGCGCTAACCTCACGCGGTCGCGACGAGGCCACGAGCCTCGACACAGCGTGATCCTAATAGTCCCTCACAATTCCTTGTCAAACTTTTATCTGTGGACGATGAGCGCGGAGTGCAAGCGCTGCTCGGCGAGGAAGCGCACACGCCACAGCACTGCTCAATTCGCGCGCAGCAGCGTGGCGATGAAGAAGCCGTCGGTGCCGTGTCGCGCCGGCGTGAGAAGCAGATCCTCCGCGTGCGTGTCGGACGAAGCGGGAAGTTCTGCAGCAACGCCCGCCACCCACGCCTGCGGCCAGGGCACGCGTGCGAAGTGCGAATGCTCCGCGAGAAAGCGTGCGACCTGATCGCCATTTTCCTCGGGCAATACCGAGCAGGTGGCGTAGAGCAGGCGGCCACCCGGCTTGACGAGTTCGGCGGCGGTCGCAAGCAGGGCCTGTTGCTGACGCACGCGCTCGGCGAGGCCTGCCGGCCGCAGGCGCCACTTGCTGTCCGGACGCCGCCGCCAGGCGCCCGATCCGCTACACGGCGCATCGATGAACACAAGGTCGAAGCGGGCGCCGAGCGCGCGCAACGCCGCCGCATCGCCGGGCCTGAGGATCTGAGCGTTGCGCACGCCCGCGCGCTTCAGCCGCTCCAGGATTGGGCGCAGCCGCAGCCCGTCTTCGTCGTAGGCGTAGATCTGTCCGGTGTTGCGCATGCTCGCGGCGAGGGCCAGCGTCTTGCCGCCGGCGCCGGCACAGAGATCGAGCACCTGCTGGCGCGGGCCGGCATTGCCCATCAGCGCGGCAAGCTGCGAACCCTCGTCCTGAACCTCGAACCAGCCGCGCCCGTGTCCGACCTCTGCCTCGACATTGGGCTGGCGCTGCGCGCCGCGGGGCGGCGGCAGCCGCACGCCGACCGGAGACAGCGGGGTGGCGATGGCCGCAAACCGCGCCAGCGCCTGCACCACCTTTGCACGGTCGGCCTTCAGCGTGTTGGCGCGCAGATCGACGGGCGCGCGCAGCGCCAGCGCCGCGCCTTCCTCGGCCGCGTGGGGTCCGAAGGCGCGCGCGAACGACGGAGCAATCCAGTCGGGATAGTCGCCGCGTACCGCCTCCGGCAGATCCGCGCCAACAGGACGTTCGAGAGCGGCGATCTCCGCCGCGCTCGGAGGCGCAATGGCGTACGGCGAGCCGTCGGCGCTGGCCGCGACCTCAGCGGCCGTCAGGCCCAAGGCGCGCGGGGCAGCAGCGAGGGCAAGCGCGCTCAGGCTGTCGCTGTCCATTTGTGCAGCGAGCGAGCGTCGGCGCCGCAGCGCGTCGTAGACGAGATTGCCGACGTTGGCGCGATCCCGAGAACCGGCAAAGCGATGGCTCTTGCCCCAATCGGCGAGGGCAAGCGCGGCAGGCCGGTGCCGGTTGAGAACGTCCTCCAGGACCTCGATCGCCGCGCGGATGTGTGCGCCGGCCCGCACTGCTCAAGGCGCAGCCCCGCCGCGGGCGAGGCCTCCCAACAGCGCGCAAGCAAAAGCATCGCCGCACCTGATTGCTGCGCGGCGTTCTGCCCGCGCCCGCGCCCGCAACCGCGCCCGCAACCGCCCCCGCAACCGCCATGCGTCGGCATATTCGAGGATGCCCTCGGCGCAGCGCGCCGCGTTGGGCGCGCCGTTGCGCGGGCACCGGCGCGCGCTCACCCCGCGCGCGCACGGCGCGGGTGTGGTGGCGGGGCGCATCAGGTACCGCGCTGGTAGTTGGGCGCCTCGCGGGTGATGCCGACCCCGTGCGGGTGGCTTTCGACAACCGCGGCGGCAGACACACGCACGAAGCGCGCACGGTCGCGCAGCGCCTTGAGATCGGCCGCCCCGACATAGCCCATGCCCGCGCGCAATCCGCCGACCAGCTGGTGCAGTACTCCGTCGACCGGTCCCTTGTAGGGCACCTGACCCTCGATCCCCTCGGGAACCAGCTTTAAAGTGTCCTGCACCTCCTGTTGGAAGTAGCGATCGGCGCTGCCGCGCGCCATGGCGCCGACCGAGCCCATGCCGCGGTAGGCCTTGTAGCTGCGCCCCTGATACAGAAACGTTTCGCCGGGGGCTTCATCGGTTCCGGCGAGCAGCGCGCCGATCATCACGCAGTCGGCGCCGGCCGCCAGTGCCTTGACCATGTCACCGGAGTACTTGATCCCGCCGTCGGCGATCACCGGCACGTCCTGCTTGCTCGCGACATCGACCGCATCCATGATCGCGCTGAGCTGCGGCACGCCGACGCCGGCAACGATGCGTGTCGTGCAGATCGAGCCCGGGCCGATGCCGATCTTCACCGCATCCGCCCCGGCATCGATCAACGCCTTGGTGCCGTCGGCGGTGGCGACATTGCCGGTGATTACCTGCACCTGGTTGCTCTGCTTCTTGATTCGCCTGACCGCCTCCAAGACGCGCGACGAGTGGCCGTGGGCGGTATCGACGACGATGAGGTCGATACCGACGTCGATCAGCCGCTCGGCGCGCTCAAACCCGAGATCCCCAACGCTGGTCGCGGCCGCCACGCGCAGCCGCCCCTGCTCGTCCTTGCAGGCGTTCGGGTATTTCTGGGCCTTCTCGATGTCCTTGACGGTGATCAGGCCGATGCAGCGGAAATCCGCGTCGACGACCAGCAGCTTCTCCAGCCGGTGCTGGTGCAACAGGCGCTGCGCATCCTCCCGGCTAACCCCGCGGTCGATCGTGACGAGCTTCTTGGTCATCAGTTCCGCAATCGGCGTCTTGGCGTTGGTGGCAAAGCGGACGTCGCGGTTGGTAAGGATGCCGACAAGCTTGCCCTTGCTTCCGGGCTCCACCACCGGGATGCCGGAGATGCTGTGCTCGCTCATCGTCCGCAGGGCATCGGCCAGCGTCGCCCCGGGGTGGATGGTCACGGGATTGACCACCATGCCGGCGACGTAGCGCTTGACCATGGCGACCTCTTCGGCCTGCGCCTCCGGCGACATGTTGCGGTGGACGACGCCAATGCCGCCGGCCTGCGCCATGGCAATGGCGAGCCGGCCCTCGGTTACCGTGTCCATGGCCGAGGAGATAACCGGGATCTTGACTGGGATCGTGCGCGTCACCCGCGATGCGACGTCGGCGTCCGCCGGCAGCACATCGGAGGGCCGGGGCACGAGCAGCACGTCATCAAAGGTCAGGGCCGGGTTATCTGCATCACCGATCGCCCATCGCGCCATGCTCACCCTCCGTCCGGCCCAGTGCTGTCGCACGTCCTGTAACAGACGGCCGCAACCGGCGCACGGAGGCTCGCAAGAGCTCGCCCTCCCCTGCGCGGCGCATTTCCCGCCGCCTTGTGGTGGAATCGTTCCAAGGCCCCTCTTAGCATTCCCGGTAAATCAGGGGAAGCGGCAGGCCGTTGCCGGCATCCGCTTGGCGCTTTGCTGTCGCCGCCGCCACGCGCGCCGGTTGCGTCCGCCCCGGTCGGTCGTGGGCAGGCTGCGCCGTTCGCGCTCACTCGCTCGCGCCGGCTGGGCGCCCAGAAGCCGTGCCCTCCCCTCTGAACCCCGTCGCCAGCACGTAAAGCTCGGCCGACTCGGCGCGGCTGGCGGGCGGCTTGCTGTGCTTGACCGTCGTGAACGCGCGGCGCAGCCCCTCGAGCAGCGCGCGTTCCGTGCCGCCCTGGAACACTTTGCACAGGAACGCGCCGCCCGGTGCCAGCACGCTGAGCGCGAATTGCGCGGCGGCCTCGGCGAGGGCGACGATGCGTAGATGGTCCGTGCGGCCGTGTCCGGTGCCGGGCGCGGCCATGTCGGACAGGACGACGTCGGCGCGGCCGCCGCGCAGCATGGCGCGCAAGCGTGCAGGCGCGGTCGGGTCCAAGAAATCGAGCAGCAGGGCCTCGACCCCGGCTATCGGGGCGAGCGGCAGCAGGTCGATGGCCACCACCTGGCCCCCTGCGCTGCCCTGCGCAGCGCGCACCCGCTCGGCGGCGATTTGGCTCCACCCGCCGGGAGCCGCGCCGAGGTCGACCACCCGCTTGCCCGGCTTGAGGAGCGCGTACTTGTCGTCGATCTCAAGCAGCTTGTAGGCGGCGCGCGAGCGCAACCCTTCGCGCCGCGCCGCGGCGACGTAGGGATCGTTGAGCTGGCGCGTCAGCCAGCGCTGCGAAGATGCCGGTCGGTGCGCTGCCCGCTGCAGACGCACCTTCAGCTGTCGCCGGCCCCCGCCCGGACCACCCCGTTGCCTGCGTCCGCCCGCGCCCATGCCCGGTTCAGCGCCGCCAGAAAGTTTGCCGGCGCTCGCCGCGATAGTGACCGTCTTGCGCCATCAGCGTGGCAAGGATCCCCTCGCGCAAACCGCGGTCGGCGACGCGTAGCCGCTCGCATGGCCAGGTGCGCAGCACCGCTTCGAGGATGGCGCAGCCGCCGAGCACGAACTCGGCCAAGGTCGGGCCGATGCAGGGCTGCGCCGCGCGCTCGGCGAAGCTCAGCGCCAGCAAGTCGGCGATCACCGCGCGGGCGTGCCGCGCGCCGAGCCAGCAGCCGTCGACCTTGCTGCGATCGTAGCGCGGCAGGCCGAGATGCACCCCCGCCAACGTCGTCACCGTTCCGGAGGTGCCGAGCATGTGGGCGCTGCTGCGCTGCAGCCTGCCGCGCAGCGCGTGCCTGGCTTCGAACGGCTCGAGCAGCCGGCCGACATGCGCCACCATCGCCTCGAAGGTGGGATGGTCGATCGCGCGGCTGCCAAAGCGTTCGGCCAGGGTGACGACCCCAACCGGCAGCGAGGTCCATGCGGCAATGCAGCTCTGCGCCTCCAGCCGCTCCGACAGCGATCGGCCCCAGCGCTGGCGGAAGCGCGTCAGGTCGAGCCAGATCAGCTCCGAGGAACCCCCGCCGATATCGAACACCAGCGCCAAATCGCTGTCTGCGTCGAGCAGCGAGGCGCAGCCCGCGACGGCGAGCTTGGCCTCGGTCTCGCGGCTGATGACCTTGATCTCGAGGCCGGTCTCCTTGCGCGCTCGGTGCAGGAATTCGGGTGCATTGCTGGCGCTGCGGCACGCCTCGGTGGCGATGACGCCGGCGCGCACCACGCGCAAGCTGCGCATTTTCCCGGCACACACCTTGAGCGCGTCGATCGTGCGCTCGATCGCCGCGTTGGACAGCCGACCGCTGGTCGACAGCCCTTCGCCGAGGCGGATGATACGCGAAAACGAAGTCTTGACCTTGAAGCCACGCCGCGTCGGCTGCGCCACCAGCAGCCGGCAGTTGTTGGTGCCGAGGTCGAGGGCGGCATAGTAGCGCCGGGGCGAAACGTCTCGTGCGGTTGCATCGCTTGGCGACGGCAGGCGCTCGGCAGCGCGTGGCGAATCAGGCGACCCAGCGAGGGGGGCTGCGGGGGCAAGGTCCTCAGCATGTACGTGCCCGGCGGGCAGCACCACGACGTCGGCATCGCGCACGGCTGCGGGCGCGGGCGCGCTCGCCTGCTGCACCCCACACCGCCTATCCCCGGCGTCCGCCGCGCCGTTCTGGTACTTGCGAACCTCCACGGTGCTTCTCCGGCACCCCGCGCACGCAACGCTTGAGTGCCTCGATGCTGGTACGTCTCGGCACTCTAGTCACGGATGCCCGGTCGGTAAAGGCGCTGTCCAAGCTGCAGGCGCGGCGCGCGCCGGTGCGGGCGAGGCGTATCGGCCGGCACGGTCGGGCGGCCGCCTCCGTTCGGTCGATGTGCGCGCTATCCGCCTTCCCGGGCCTTAAGGGGCGGGCGATGCGCGCGGCGGCCTGGGTTGCAATGGATGGAGGTGGCTGGAGCAGCACGGGAGCGGGGGCTCGCGTTGTGGCTGGATTTGCGGTTGGATTTGCGGTTGGATTTGTGGCTGGGCGGCGCGCAAGCCTTGCCAAAGCCCAGCGATCGGTCGAGGCTTACCGCGGGGACGAGAAGCCGGCGCCCGCCGCGGGTGCAGACGTTGGATCAGAGCCGTGCCGCACGCTACCGAGCCAGACATCCGTCAACATCTGTCGGTGTCGCCGGCCGACACCATCACGACGACGACCTGCTACATGTGCGCATGCCGTTGCGGCATTCGCGTGTTTCTGAAGGAGGGCCGCATTCGCTACATCGAGGGCAATCGCGATCATCCCGTCAATCGGGGTGTGCTGTGCGGCAAGGGGTCGGCCGGCATCATGCAGCACTACTCGCCGGCACGGCTGCAGGCTCCGCTGCTGCGCGTGGGCGAGCGCGGCTCCGGCGACTTCAAGGAGATCTCGTGGGAGGAGGCTCTCGCGCTCGCCAGCGAGTGGCTTGCGGCCGTGCGCCGCTCCGATCCCAAGAAGCTCGCGTTTTTCACCGGCCGCGATCAGAGCCAGGCCCTGACCGGCTGGTGGGCGATGCAATTCGGCACGCCGAATTTCGCCGCGCACGGCGGCTTCTGTTCCGCCAACATGGCGGCGGCGGGCATGTACACCCTCGGCAGCTCGTTCTGGGAATTCGGCGACACCGATTGGGAGCATACGCGCTACTTCATGCTGTTCGGCGTCGCCGAGGATCATGCTTCCAACCCGATCAAGATAGCGCTCGGCAAATTGAAACAGCGCGGCGTCAAGATCGTTGCCGTCAATCCCGTGCGCACCGGCTACAACGCCATCGCCGATGAGTGGATCGGCATCAGACCTGGAACGGACGGGCTGTTCATCGCCGCGCTGATCGGCGAGCTGTTGCGTACGCGCCGCATCGACCTCGAGTACCTCGTGCGCTACAGCAATGCTCCCTGGCTGATCGTGCGCGCCCCGGGTTGCCCCGACGACGGCCTCGTGGCGCGCGACGGCGACGGCGTGCCCCTTGCCTTCGACAAGGCGCGCAACGCCCTGGTGAGCGCGCTCTCCCCGGACCTTGTCCCGGCACTGTCGGGGGTGGTCCGCCTCGCCGACGGGCGCGAGGCAGTGCCCGTCTTTGCGCTGCTCGCGGAGCGTTTCCTGGCGGACGCTTATACACCCGAGCGCATCGCGCCGCTGACCGGAGTGCCGGCGCCGACCACGCGGCGCATAGCAGCGGAGCTGGCACGCGCCGCCTTCGACGAGCAGGTTACGCTCGACATACCCTGGACCGACTGCAGCGGTCGGCGCCATGCGCGCACGGTCGGACGCCCGGTCGGCATGCACGCCATGCGCGGCATCTCCGCGCATGCCAACGGCTTTCACACCTGCCGCATGCTGCATGTCCTGCAGATCCTGCTCGGCAGCATCGATTGCCCGGGCGGGTTCCGTTACAAGGCACCCTATCCCAAGCTTGCGCCGCCGTTCCTCAAGCCGCGCGGCAAACGCGGCGAGGTGCAGCCCGGGCAACCGTTGCCGGGTGCGCATCTCGGCTTCCCGACCGGCCCGGAGGATTTGCTGGTCGACGCGCACGGGAGCGCGCAGCGCATCGACAAGGCCTTCAGCTGGGAGGCCCCGTTCGCGGTGCACGGCATGATGCACACGGTGATCGGCAACGCCGCGCGCGGCGACCCTTACCCGATCGACGTGTTAATGGTGTACATGGCCAACGTCGGCTGGAACTCGTCGCTGCAGCCGCCGGCGACGCTCGCCCACCTGACGGCGAAGGATGCGGCAACCGGCGCCTACAAGATACCGAAGATCATCTATGCAGACGCCTATTTCTCCGAGACAGTGCCCTACGCGGACCTCATCCTGCCGGATACCACCTACCTCGAGCGCTGGGATTGCATCTCCCTGCTCGACCGCCCGATCTCGGAGCCGGATGCGCCCGCCGATGCCATTCGCCAGCCGGTGGTGCAGCCGGATCGCAACGTGCGCCCCTTCCAGGACGTCCTCATCGAGCTCGGTGCGCGGCTCAAGTTGCCGGGTTTTGTCACCGACAGCGGCGCGCCACGCTATCCCGGCGGCTATCCCGACTACATCGTCAACCACCAGCGGCGGCCGGGGATCGGGCCGCTCGCCGGCTACCGCGGGCCCGAGGGTAGGGACTTCGCCAAGGGCGAACCCAACCCGCGACAGCTCGAGCGCTACATCGCCGACGGCTGCTTTTATATGCATCCCCTGCCGCCGC
>JBPYEF010000288.1:0-10271 GCA_051985875.1 Hyphomicrobiaceae bacterium | reverse complement strand
CACGTGCGCGCCCTCGTTCGCCAGCATCAGGACGCTCGCCCTGCCGATCCCCGAGGCGCCGCCGGTCAACAGCACGGTCTTGCCCTTGAGCAGCATGATCTCCTCCGTGTTATCCGCTTGCGAGCCTGGCACCGGAGAGAAAGGCGGCAACCCTCCGCTGTGTGTCATCGGTTGCCATGAGGCGTGCCGTCCACTCCGTCTCGGCGGCAAAGCCGTTGCGCTCTGCGTCACGGGCGAGCCGCATGCACACCTTGCAGGCGGCGAGCGACAGTGGGCTGAGCGAAGCGATCCGCTCGGCGATTTTGCGCGCCTCGACCGCAAGCTCGGCACGCGGAACCGCCCATTGCACCATCCCGAGCTCGCGCGCGGTTGTGCCGTCGAGGATATCGGCGGCGAGAATGACGCGGGCGGCGGTGGCGGCACCGGCGAGCCAGGTGAGGCGCTGCGTTCCGCCCCCGCCCGGCAGCAGGCCCAATCCCGCTTCCGGCAGACCAATGCGCGCCTCGCTGGCGGCGATGCGCAGATCGCAGCCGAGCGCCAGCTCGAACCCTCCGCCCATCGCTGCACCTGCGATTTCCGCGAGGCTGACCTGCGGCAGATCGCTGATGCGCTGGAACAGCTGTTGGAACGGACGGGTGGTTTCGGCCGCCGCCCGCGCGGCGTTCTGGCCCGTCATGCGCGCGGCGATCTCCACAAGGTCGGCGCCGGCAGAGAAAGCGGAATGCGCGCTGCGAATGTGCAGCACGCTCCAGTCGCTGCGTTCCCCCAATCGATCGAGGGCCTCGGCGAAGGCGGCGAACATCGCCGCGTTGAAGGCATTGACGGGCGGCCGGTCGAGGGTCAGCGTGGCAATGCCGTCGGCGACGCCCAAGCCGATCATCGTAGACATCGGTTACGACCTCGCGGGCCGCAGGCGCGACCCGGTGTTGTCGGGGTGCGAGCGCCCTCGAGACCAGCTTGAGGATTGTGGCGGCGTTGTCAACGGCGGCTGTCACTGCAGGCTGCGGCTGATCACCAGGCGCTGGATGTCGTTCGTACCCTCGTAGATCTTGGCGCCGCGCACCGCGCGGTACATGCGCTCGACCCCGAAATCCTGCATGTAGCCGGCCCCACCGAGCGTCTGCAGGGCGTCCGAGCAGATCCGCTCGGCGGCCTCCGAGGCGAACAGCTTGGCCATCGAGGCAGCGGTTAGGCTCGGCCGTCCGGCACTCTTCAGCGCCGCGGCGTGCAGCGTCAGCTGCTGCGCCGCCTCGAGGCTGGTTGCCATATCGGCGAGGCGGAAGGAGACGGCTTGATGCTCAAAGATCGGCCTGCCGAACGAGCGGCGTTCGTGCGCGTAGGCGACGGCGATGCTCAGCGCCGCGCGCGCCAGCCCGACGCATTGCGAGGCGATGCCAATGCGCCCGCCCTCGAGGTTGGCGAGCGCGATGCGGTAACCCTGTCCCTCCTCGCCTAGCCGGTCCTCGGCGGGGACGACCACGTCATCGAGGCGGATCTCGCAGGTATCGGAGGCATTCTGGCCCATCTTTTTTTCGATGCGCGTGACGCGGTAGCCGGGCGCCTTGGTATCGACGATGAAGGCCGAGATGCCGCGCTTGCCCGCCGCCGGGTCCGATACCGCGAACACCAGGGCGATGTCCGCCGTCGCTCCGCTGGTAATGAACTGCTTGCTGCCCTGCAGCACGTAGCTGTTGCCGCTGCGCACGGCGCGGGTGCGGATCGCCGCCGCGTCGGAGCCGCCGTGCGGTTCCGTCAAGCAGAAGGCCGACAGCTTGCGGCCGCTTGCCAAATCGCGCACGTAGCGCTGCTTCTGCTGTTCGGTGCCAAAGCCGAGTACAGGCATCACCCCCACGGAATTGTGGCCGCTGACCACGGTGGCGATGGCACCGTCGCCGGCGGCGATTTCCTGTAGCGCGAGCGCGTAGGACACATAGTCGGCACCCGCCCCGCCCCATTCGAGCGGAACCGTCATGCCCATGAAGCCGAGCGCTCCGAGCTCGGCGACGATCTCGCGGGGGAACGCCGCTTGCCGCTCCCAGTGCGCCGAATTGGGGGCAAGTCGCTCCGCGGCGAACTTGCGCGCGCTTTCTTGGATCAGGAGCTGCTCCTCGGTCAGGATCATTTCGCGCCTCGTGCGTGGCAGGGTAGGCAACGGCCAACAGCGTGCGCTATCCTCATGCCCCGCGCCCGGCGATGCAACCGCACAGCGCGGCGACGGGCGCTCGGCCGCGCCCCGGTTGCGCGCAATCGCCCGGGCGCGCCATGTGCTCAGCCGCGGGGTGCTCGCCGCGGGCATCGGCCGGTGCCGCAAGGCACGCGCTGCGGCTCCGATCCGCAGGGGCCGTGCGGGCGCCGCGCGGCAGTGCAAGGAGAGGCTCTCGGCGGGCGCACCCGCCTGGGGGCATGTGCGGATCGTGCGCGCGTCATCGGCAGCGCGTGGCAGGCGAGCGGCACACTGGGTCAGAAGCACTGGAGAAGGAACGAGCAGCCATGAGCACCACCTTCACCGACATCCTCTATGCGGAGGACAAGGGTGTGGCGACCATCACCATCAACCGCCCGCGGGTGCTGAACGCCTTTCGCGCGCACACGGTGGAGGAGCTGATCCAGGCCTTCCTCAAGGCAGGCTGGAACAAGGCGATCGGCGTCATCGTGCTGACCGGGGTCGGCGACCGCGCCTTCAGCACGGGGGGCGATCAGTCGGCCCACGACGGCAACTACGATGGACGCGGCACCAATGGCATGCCGATCGAGGAGCTGCAGTCGCTGATCCGCGACGTGCCGAAGCCGGTGATCGCCCGCGTTGCCGGCTATGCCATCGGCGGCGGCAACGTGCTCGCCACCATCTGCGATCTCACCATCGCCTCGGAGAAGGCGATCTTCGGCCAGGTCGGACCGCGCATGGGGTCGGTCGATCCGGGCTATGGCACGGCCTATCTCGCCAGGGTTGTCGGCGAGAAGAAGGCGCGCGAGATCTGGTACCTGTGCCGGCGTTACTCGGCCGAGGAGGCGCTGCGGATCGGCCTCTGCAACGTCGTGGTGCCACACGAGCAACTCGACGCCGAGGTCGCCCGCTGGTGCGAGGAGATCATCGAGAAGAGCCCGACGGCGCTGGCCATCGCCAAGCGCTCGTTCAACGCCGACAGCGAAAACATCCGCGGCATCGGCGCGCTCGGCATGCAGGCGTTGGCGCTCTATTACCAGACCGAGGAGTCCAAGGAAGGAGCCCGGGCATTTCGCGAAAAGCGCAAGGCGAATTTCCGCGCCAAGCTCGCGTGACGACGCCAGGCCTACGAATCGTCCCCGACGCCGGGCGCACGCCGTGCAGAAAGCGCCCCGCAGCCGCCTCTCATCTCCAGGAGCAAGCATGTCCAAGCGCTTCACAGCAATGGTGCTCTGGTGTCTTGCCGCCACCGCCACGGCGCTGGCCGGCGCGCAGCCAGTGGCGGCCCAAGCGCACGCCATCTGCTACAACTGCCCTCCGGAATGGGCCGACTGGGGTTCGCAGCTGAAGGCCATTGCGACGCAGCTCGGCATCAGCGTGCCCTCCGACAACAAGAACTCCGGGCAGGCGATTGCCGCTCTGATCGCCGAGAAGGCCAATCCCGTCGCCGACGTCACCTATCTCGGGGGCATTGCCGCCGATCCGGCCAAGGACGCGGGCGTGCTCGCACCCTACAAGCCCGCGGGCTGGGATAAGATCCCCGGCGCGCTCAAGGATCCCGACGGCTATTGGTTCACCATCCACTCCGGCACCCTGGGGCTGTTCGTCAACAAGGCGGCGCTCGCCGGCAAGGCGGTGCCGCAGAGCTGGGCGGATCTGCTCAAGCCGGAATACAAAGGGCTCGTTGGCTACCTCGATCCGACCTCGGCCGCGGTCGGCCAGCTCTCGGTGATGGCCGTCAACCTCGCACTCGGCGGCACCTACGAGAACCTCGACGCGGCGATCGCCTACTTCAAGCAGCTGAGCCGCAACCAGCCGATTGTGCCAAAGCAGACCTCCTACGCGCGCGTCCTGTCGGGGGAAATTGCGATTCTGTTCGATTACGATTTCAACGCCTATCGCGGCCAATACACCGACCAGGCACCGGTCGCCTTCGTCATCCCGCACGAGGGCAGCCTGGTATTCCCCTACGTGATGGCGCTGGTCAACGGTGCTCCGCACGCGGAGAACGCCAAGAAGGTGCTCAACTTCGTCTTGTCGGACGCGAGCCAGGTGATGTGGGGCAACGCCTACCTGCGCCCGGTGTTCGCCGACAAGCTGTCGGCCGAGGCCAAGGCGAAATTCCTGCCCGATGCGGAGTACGCCCGCGCCCAGCCGGTCGACCTCAAACGCCTGGCCGCCGCGCAAAAGCAGATCATTGCGCGCTACAAGAACGAGGTTGACTGAGCTTTCCCGCGCGTCAGACGAGGTAGCCGCGATGCGCCGCTCTAATCCGCGCCTGGCCCTGATGCTGCTGCCGGCGGCCGCCTTCTTTGCGGCCTTCTTCCTGCTGCCGCTCGCTCGCCTTTTCCTGGTCGGCGGCAGCGGCCGCGACGGGTTTCGCGCCTACGCTTCGATCGTCACCGACCGCAATCACTTCACCGCTCTTATGGCGACCGTGGCTCTGGCCGCGGGTACGACGTGCCTCACCCTCCTGATCAGCGGCGTGGTCGGCGTGTTTTTGCAGCGCAATGCGTTCACGGGACGCGGCCTGCTGTTGGCGATGCTGACGTTGCCGCTCGCCTTTCCCGGCGTGGTCGTCGGCTTCTTGGTGATCGTGCTGGCCGGCCGCCAGGGCGTGGTCGGGGATATCAGCGCGGCGCTGACCGGCGAGCGGGTGGTGTTCGCCTATTCGATGGCCGGGCTGCTCATGGGCTATGTCTATTTTTCGATTCCGCGCACGATCCTGACGGTGATGGCGACCGCCGCGAAGCTCGACCGCAGGCTGGAAGAGGCGGCCTTGTCGCTCGGCGCCACACCCTTTCAGGTCGTGCGCGATGTGATCATTCCCGGGCTGAAGCCGGCACTGCTTGCGGCGGGCGCCATCTGCTTTGCCACGGCGATGGGCGCCTTCGGCACCGCCTTCACGCTGGCCACGCGCATCAACGTGCTGGCCATGGTGATCTATACGGAGTTCACGCTCGAGGCCAACATTGCGCTTGCCGCTGCCCTGTCATTCGTGCTCGGCGCCGTGACTTGGTTGGTGCTGGCGGCAGCGCGCACCGCCGCCGGCGGCACCGTGGCCGCGGCTGGCTGAGGGGGCAAAGTGCGCGGCAAGGGGTTAGCGTTCTACCTCCAGCTCGCCGTCACGCTGGCGGTGGGCGCCTTCCTGATCGTGCCAGTGATCCTCTCGATGCTGGCGGGGCTGACGGTCAACTACCTCGTCGGCCTCGAGAGCGGGCTTACGCTGCGCTGGCTCGGCGCGGTGTGGACCGGTTATCGCGACACGATCTTTCTGTCGCTTGGCATCGCACTTGCCTGCCTCGCCTGCACGCTCTTGCTCGGCGTCCCCGCCGCCTACGGCCTCGCAAAATGCCGGGCCGGGCTGGCGCGCGTGCTCGAGGAACTGCTGGTGATGCCCGTCGCGGTGCCGGGCCTGGCCACGGCCCTGGCGCTGATCGTCACCTACGGCGCCTACGGGCGTTTCCGCACATCCTGGATGTTCATCCTCGTCGGCCACGTGCTATTCACGCTCCCCTTCATGGTGCGCTCGGTGCTCGCCGTGCTGCTGGCAATCGATCTCAACACGCTCGAGGAGGGTGCCGCGTCGCTCGGCGCCGCGTTTTGGCAGCGCTTCGTGCATGTCGTCTTGCCGAATTGCCGCGGCGGCGTGTTGGCCGGCGCACTGATGGTCGTGACGCTGTCGATCGGCGAATTCAACATGACCTGGCTGCTGCACACGCCGCTGACCAAGACGCTGCCGGTTGGGCTGGCCGACGCCTACGCATCGCTGCGGCTCGAGATCGCCAGCGCCTATACCCTGCTGTTCTTCGTGATGGTCGTGCCGCTGCTGCTCGCGATGCAGCTCCTGTCGCAGCCGCGCAACGCTTCCCTGCGCACACCCGAGGAGTGAGGCGCATTTTCGATCCTGCCAAGCCTGTTGCCATTACGCTCAGACGCTGTGCCAAGACGTTCGCCGACGGCACGCGTGCCCTCGAGCCTCTCGACCTCGCGATCAAGGCCGGCGAGACCATCGTCATCCTCGGTCCGTCCGGTTGCGGCAAGACGACGACCTTGCGCATCATTGCCGGCCTCGAGACTCCCGATGCCGGCGGCGTCGTGCTGTTCGATGAAGCCGACGTAACGCCATTGGCAATCGAGCGGCGCAACGTCGGCATGGTGTTCCAGTCGTATGCGCTGTTTCCCAACATGAACGTGGCGGGCAACGTCGGCTACGGCCTCAAGGTCCGCGGCCGCGCCAAATCCGAGATCGCCAGCCGGGTCGCCGAAATGCTGGCGATGATGCGTATCGAGGGGCTGGGCGAGCGCAGCATCGATCAGCTGTCCGGCGGCCAGCGTCAACGCGTGGCCCTGGCGCGCGCCCTCGCGGTACAGCCGCGCGCGCTGCTGCTCGATGAACCACTCACCGCGCTCGACGCCAAGCTGCGCGACGCGCTGCGCCTCGAGATCGACCAGTTGCTGCGCCGGCTGGGGATCACGGCCGTGTATGTCACCCACGACCAGGCCGAAGCCATGGCCTTGGGCGACCGCATCCTGGTCATGGAGCACGGCCGGGTCGCACAGGTCGGCCGCCCGCGCGACATCTACCACCGGCCGGCGACGCGGTTCGTCGCCGAATTCGTCGGTACCATGAACCGGCTCAGCGGTCGGCTGCAAGGCGATGCCTTCATTTGCACGGCCGGCGCCATTCCTTGGCCCGGCGCGCCGCAGCAGGCGCTCGAGGTGCTGTTCCGGCCCGAAGACGTGCGCGTCGCCGCCGGGCCGGGGCACCTCAACGGCACCATCGCCGCGGCATTCTTTCTCGGCGACCGCACCCGCCTGTTCATCGACGTCGGCGCGGAGCGGCCGCTGGTCGTGGAGGCGAGCGCGCGCGGCGACTTTCGCCATGGGCAGGCGATCGGCGTCGAGGTCGACGCCCGCGGCCTGATAGCGCTCGAGGGGGAACGGTCATGCTGATTGCGCAAATCACCGACACGCATGTTACCCTGCCCGGCACACTCGCCTACGGCCGCGTCGATACCGCCGCGCTACTGGGGCGTTGTGTCGAGGCGCTGCGCGCTCTCGACCCGGCACCGGAACTGATCCTCCACACCGGCGACTTGGCGGACCGCGGGTTGCCCGGCGAATACGCGCACCTGCGCGCGATCCTCTCGCCGCTCAAGGCGCCGCTGCTGGCAATTCCCGGCAATCACGACGAGCGCGAGGCGATGCGTGCCGCCTTCGCCGCCGACGGTTACTTGCCGCGCCAGGGTTATCTGCAGTTCGTCGGCGAGTACGCGGGGCTGCGCATCATCGGCCTCGATACGCTCATGCCCGGGGAGGGAGAGGGCGCACTGTGCCAGGAGCGGCTTGCGTGGCTCGATCGGACCTTGGCCGCCTCGGACGCGCCGACGCTGGTGCTGATGCACCATCCGCCGTTCCTCACGGGCATCGCCCACATGGATAGCATCGGCTTGCGTGGGCGGGGTGAGTTTGCCGCGCTGCTGCGCCGCCACGGCCACGTCGAGGCGGTGCTGTGCGGGCATGTGCATCGGACCGTTCACGCCAGCGTCGGCGGATGCAGTGCGTTGATCTGCCCGAGCGTCGCGCACCAGGTCGTGCTCGATCTGCGGCAAGCCGGGCCGAGCGCCTTTTGCCTCGAGCCACCGGGCTACATGCTGCATCGCTGGCACGACGGCCAGCTGGTCTCGCACGCGGCCGTCCTCGGGGATTGGCCCGGTCCCTACCCGTTCTTCGACGCGGCGGGGCGGCTGCTCTAGCTGCCGTCCGGCGCCATAACGCGCCGCTTGCACCGCGCGGGCCTGCCCTCCGCCCGTCCGCGCGGAGGGCCGCGCCGTTGCCGGCGCAAAGGCGGCGTTGGCGGGCGGGAACGAATCATGATCAGGATGCCCAGGAGCAACCCCGTCCCGCCGATGATCTGCGCCCAGCACTATCTCGACCTCCTCAACGCCGAGCAGCGCCGTGCCGTCGAGCATGGGCTTGAGGGCGGGAGGCCAGGCGGCGGTCCTCTGTTGATCATCGCCGGCGCGGGCACCGGCAAGACCAATACGCTGGCGCACCGCGTCGCGCACCTGATCGTGCACGGCGCCGACCCGGCACGCATGCTGCTATTGACCTTCTCGCGGCGCGCGGCCGCCGAGATGGAGCGCCGCGTCGCACGCATTCTGCGCGCGGTGTTCGGCAGTGCTTCCGACCCGCCGCCGATCGCCTGGTCGGGCACCTTCCACGCGGTCGCGGCGCGGCTGTTGCGCATGCACGCGCGCTGCATCGGCCTGGCTCCGGACTTCACCGTGCACGACCGTGAGGACTCGGCCGACCTGATGAACCTCGTGCGCTACGAGCTCGGGCTCGCGGACAAGAAGCAGCGCTTCCCACTGAAGGCAACATGCCTGGCGATCTACTCGCGCGCCGTGAACGCGGCCGAGGACCTCGAGCTCGTCCTCGGGCGGCAGTTTCCCTGGTGTGCGGACTGGCACGGAGAGCTGCAGGGCCTGTTCGATGCCTACGTCGCCGCCAAGCAGAGGCAGCAGGTTCTCGACTACGACGATCTGCTGCTCTACTGGGCCGAGATGATGCAATTACCCGAGCTCGCGGCCGAGCTCGGCGCCCTGTTCGACCACGTCATGGTCGACGAATACCAGGATACCAACGCCCTGCAGGCAACGATCTTGCGGCGCCTCAAGCCCGACGGCGCGGGCCTCACCGTCGTCGGCGACGACGCGCAGGCGATCTACGGCTTTCGCGCGGCGAGCGTGCGCAACATCCTCGACTTTCCTCGGCAGTTCGAGCCGGCGGCGGCCATCGTCCGGCTCGAACAGAACTACCGCTCGACGCAGCCGATCCTCACCGCCTGCAACGCCGTGATCGGGCTTGCGCGCGAGCGGTTCAGCAAGACGCTGCGCTCGCACCGGGGTGGCGGCGAGAAGCCCAGTTTGGTCTCGGTGCTGGACGATGCCGGGCAGGTAGGCTTCGTCGTCGAGAGCATTCTCGCCAACCGCGAGGCTGGGGTGGCGCTCAAGGAGCAGGCGGTTCTGTTCCGCACCTCCCACCACAGTGCCATGCTGGAAATCGAGCTCGCCCGCCGCAACATTCCGTTCGTCAAATACGGGGGCTTGAAATTCGTCGAAGCCGCGCACGTCAAGGACGCGCTGGCGGTGCTGCGCTGGGCCGAGAACCCCCGCGACCGCGTGACCGGCTTTCGCGTTTTGCAGCTGCTCGACGGCGTCGGTCCGGCCACGGCCGGCAAGATTCTCGATCAGATCGCCTCCGCAGACCCGCTGCTGCGGCTAGGCACCGTCGACCCGCCGCCGCGGGCCGCCGCGGCATGGCGCGAGCTCGTTACCCTGTTTGCGCAGTTGGCCGCCGCGCGGAGTGCCTGGCCGGCGGAATTGGACGCCGTGCGACGCTGGTATCAGCCGTTACTCGAGGCGCGCTATGATGACGCCCGCGTGCGCGCCTCCGATCTCGAGCAGTTGCAGCGCATCGCCGCCCTCTACCCCTCGCGCGGCAAATTCCTCACCGACCTGGCGCTCGATCCGCCGGGCGCGACCGCCGATGCGGCCGGCGCGCCGCTGCGCGATGAGGACTACCTCATTCTTTCGACCATTCACTCCGCCAAGGGTCAGGAGTGGAAGGCCGTGCTGGTTCTCAACGCCGTCGACGGCTGCATCCCCTCGGACATGGCGACCGGCAGCACCGAGGAGATCGAGGAAGAGCGCCGGCTGCTCTACGTGGCGATGACCAGAGCCAAGGATCGGCTGGCGCTGGTCGTGCCGCAGCGCTTCTACGTCCACCAGCAGGCGCGCGCGGGCGATCGGCACGTCTATGCGGCGCGGACCCGCTTCATTCCCGAGTGCATCCGCGACAGCTTTCAGTGCACCGGCTGGCCCGCGGTCCGGCGCGGCGGCGAGCCTGCTGCGCGCCTGACAGCGCCAATCGACCTTGGCGCCCGCGTGCGCGCCAGGTGGCGCGGCGCAGGCGCCTGAGCACCGCTCCACCGCGCTGCGGCGCACCGCGCGAAAAGGTGGCTGCCGCATTGACGAAAGGGGAGGCGGCGGTCGACAAAGCGCCATGGCAAGCAAGACCTACGACAGCATCGTCATCGGCG
>JBPYEF010000287.1:0-5965 GCA_051985875.1 Hyphomicrobiaceae bacterium | reverse complement strand
GCCGCGCTGGACCGCATCTACCGCATCGAGTCGTTTCCGCCGCAGCCGACCAAGGTTCGCGCTCTCGAACACCTCGAGACCGGCGGCGGCATGGCAGCGAATGCCGCGGTGGCGATCGCCAGGCTGGGCGGCAAGTCCGAGCTGTGGAGCCGTACGGGCGACGACGGTGCCGGCGGCGTAATCCGCGCCGGGCTCAAGGCCGAAGGCGTCGATGTCCGCTACCTGCAGGCGTTCGAGGGCGCGCGTTCATCGACCTCGGCGATTATCGTCGACGACCGCGGCGAACGTCTGATCGTCGGCCAGCGCGATGCCGACATGCCCTCGGGAACCAGCTGGCTGCCGCTCGAACGGGTCAGGGAGGCCGACGCGGTGCTCGGCGACCTGCGCTGGCTCGAGGGTCTGCGCGCCGTGTTCTCGCGCGCGCGCCAGGACGGGGTCGTTACCATCCTCGATGCCGATCTCGGGGCACGCGAGGCGCTCGGCGGCATCCTGCGCCTGACGGACTACGCGCTGTGCAGCGCCCCGGCCCTGCGCGAGTTCGCCCCCGAAGGCAGCGACACCGAGCGCCTTGAGCGCGTGCTGGCGCTGGGGCCGCGGCATGCGGGGGTGACGCTCGGCTGCGAGGGCTATCTGTGGCGCGAGCGCGGCGACGGCGGTCACGTTCCAGGGTTCCCCGTGTGCGTGACCGATACGACCGGAGCCGGCGATGCCTTTCACGGGGCGTTCGCGCTGATGCTGGCATTGGGTCACCCAGCGCGGGAGTGTGCCCGCCTTGCTTGCGGCGCGGCGGCGCTGAAATGCACGCGGCTCGGGTCTCGCGCTGGGCTGCCAACGCGCGCCGAACTCGCAGCCTTCCTGGCGGGTGCCGCCTAGAAAAAGCGCGGGCATGACCCCGCCGCCGCCGCGGCCTTCCAAGTTATCCACAGAAATCGCCGCGGCGGGGCCCGCTGACAGTCACTTGTGATTTGTAATTCGCGGAGACCTGAGGGCGCATGCACAGAATCGGGAGGGGGTGCGAATAGCAGCGGAGGATTAGGTGTATGGCTGACAACAATGGTAGGGGTCGCGCTGACCCGGGCTTTCCGGCGATCACGCTGCCCTTGACCTTCGAGACGCTCATGGACCTTCATCGCCCGACGCTTACGGCGATCGCGCAGATGAATGGCAAGGTCTACGATGGCATTGCCGCGATGAACAAGAACTGGGCGGCGTTCATCAACCGGCGCCTGAAAGAGGACCTCGCCATGCCCCAGCAGCTTGCTGGCTGCAAGACGGTCCAGGACATGTACGGGGTGTGCGCCGAGTTCTTTCAGACGGCCTGTGCCGACTATCAATCGGAAATCGAGCAGTTCGCCAAGCTCGGCAAGTCGCTCGCCGACGACACCCTGCAGACCATGCAGTCGCATATGCAGGATGCGGTACGTGTGCCGGATGCGCTACGGGAGGCGCGCGCGAACGGCCGCTAGGCCCTTTGCGCCCGCGCCACGGTAACGGCTGGTCCACGCGACGGTGCTCTCCGGGGAGGCAAGGCCGCACCCCCGGCAGACTCGGCGCGCGCGCTGCCATAGCCTAGGTCTAGGTCGCAGCGACGGCCGCCGCCGCGTGGCCAATGTCGGCCGAAGCCCACCTCTATTGCGACCCTCTCTTCTATTGCGACCCTCTTCTATTGCGACCCTCTTCTACGACCCTCTTCTACGACCTCTTCTAGACCCTCTGGCCCGCCATGCTGGCGCTGCGGTAGACGGGGCGCGCCAACGCCGCTAATGCTCCGCTGCAGCCTTCGGGCAGGCGCAGCTCACGTGGAGGGTCGTGCGGCCGTGAACAGGGCAGACGAGGCTGGCCTCGGCGAGAGCATCAGCGTGCGGGTGATGGCCAACGCCATCCGCGCATTGGCGATGGATGCGGTCGAACGGGCCAAGTGCGGGCATCCGGGCATGCCGATGGGCATGGCGGATGTGGCGACCGTGCTTTTCACCCGCCACCTGAAATTCGATGCCGCGGCCCCGGATTGGCCCGATCGGGATCGCTTCGTGCTGTCGGCCGACCACGGCTCGATGCTGCTCTATGCCCTGTTGCACCTGACGGGTTATCCGGGGATGGGGATCGAGGAGCTGCAGAACTTCCGCCAACTCGGCTCGCGCACGCCGGGACACCCCGAATACGGCCACGCTGCGGGAATCGAGACGACCACCGGGCCGCTCGGCCAGGGGCTGGCCAATGCCGTCGGCATGGCGCTGGCCGAACGGCTGCTCAACGCCCGGCTGGGCAGCGAGATGGTCGACCATCACACCTATTGCGTGGTCGGCGACGGCTGCTTGATGGAGGGCATCAGCCAGGAGGCGATCTCGCTTGCCGGCCATCTGCGTCTCCACAAACTGATCGTGCTGTTCGACGACAACGCGGTGTCGATCGACGGGGCGACGTCGCTTGCGGTGTCGGACGACATCCTTGAGCGCTTCGCCGCGTCCGGCTGGGAGGGCCAACGTATCGACGGCCACGATCCGCGGGCGATCGAGGAGGCTTTGGCGCGGGCGCGCCGCGCCGTGCGCCCATCGCTGATCGCCTGCAAGACATTGATCGGCTATGGCGCGCCCGGCAAGCAGGGCAAGGCCTCGAGCCACGGCGAGCCGCTTGGCGCCGCGGAGATCGCCGGCGCCCGCGCCGCGCTCGGCTGGGCGGAGGCGCCCTTTGCCGTGCCGGCCGCGGTGCTTGCGGCCTGGCGCGCGGCC
Organism: Hyphomicrobiaceae bacterium; assembly: GCA_051985875.1. Taxonomy (GTDB): domain Bacteria; phylum Pseudomonadota; class Alphaproteobacteria; order Rhizobiales; family Hyphomicrobiaceae; genus AWTP1-13. Next base: position 3,236 of record JBPYEF010000287.1, on the reverse strand, counting down.
GGCGCGCGCGGACGCGCTGCGCGCCGCGCCTGGGAGGAGCGCGCCGGGCGTCTCGACGGCGCGGGCCGGGCGGCCCTCGGCGACCCGATCGACGCAGCAGCCCGGGCCGCGATCGCGGCGGCCCTTGCCGAACTCAAGCGCGACTTTGCCGCCAGTCCGCGCCCGCTTGCCACCCGCGTCGCCTCCCAGAAGGTGCTCGAGAAAATCACCCCGGCGCTGCCGCGGCTGATCGGCGGCTCGGCGGATCTCACCGGCTCGAACGGTACCAAGACCAATTTGCATACTGCAGTCACCGCCGGCGCCTTCGCCGGCAACTATCTGCACTATGGCGTGCGCGAGCACGCGATGGCGGCGGCGATGAACGGCCTTGCCCTGCACGGTGGCCTCGTGCCCTACGGGGGAACCTTCCTCGTCTTCACGGATTACTGCCGACCGGCGATTCGCCTGTCGGCGCTGATGGGGCTTCGGGTGATCTATGTGATGACGCACGATTCGATCGGCCTCGGTGAGGACGGCCCCACCCACCAGCCGGTTGAGCATCTCGCATCGCTGCGCGCGATCCCCAATCTACGCGTGTTCCGCCCTGCAGATGCGATCGAGGCCGCTGAGTGCTGGGAGCTGGCGCTCGCCGCGACAGGAACGCCCTCGATCCTGGCCTTGACGCGACAGGCGGTACCGCAGCTGCGCGGTGACACCGCCGAGCGCGGCCTGTGCGCCAGGGGCGGCTATGTGTTGCGCGAAGCCGAGGGCGGCAGGCGCGATGTCACGCTGCTGGCCACGGGCTCCGAGGTCGGCGTCGCAATCGCGGCGCAAGAGCTGCTCAGTGCGCGCGGGCTGCGCGCCGCCGTCGTCTCGCTGCCCTGTTGGGAGCTGTTTGCACAGCAGACGGCCGACTACCGCGCCGAAGTGCTCGGCAGCGCCCCGCGCATTGCCATCGAGGCGGCCGTCGCGCAGGGGTGGGAGCGCTGGCTCGGCGAGGGCGGCGTTTTCATCGGCATGACCGGCTTCGGCGCGTCCGCGCCGGCCGCCAAACTCTACGAGCACTTCGGCATCAGCGCCGCCGCCGTTGCCGCCGCGGCAGAGCGCATGGTGGTGCAATCGTGAACCTTGGGCGCCTGAGGACGACGGAAGGGCTCGACGTCGCCGGCAAGCGGGTGCTGCTGCGTGCCGATCTCAACGTGCCGATGCACGCCGGACGCATCGGCGATGCCACGCGCCTGGAACGCCTGGTGCCTGGGCTTGCGGATCTGGCGCGGCGCGGTGCGCGCGTGATCGCCATCTCCCACTTCGGTCGCCCCAAGGGCGGCGTCGACCCGGAGCTGAGCTTGCGTCCGGTGGCCGCGGCGCTTTCCCAGCTGCTTGGCCAGCCGGTGGCATTCGCCAGCGACTGCGTGGGCGCCCCGGCGCAAGAGGTCGTGGCGGGACTGCAACCCGGGCGCATCGCCGTGCTCGAGAACTTGCGCTTCCACCCGGGCGAGACCAAGAACGATCGTGCCTTTGCGCGGCAACTTGCGGCGCTTGCCGACATCTTCGTCAACGATGCCTTTTCTGCCGCGCACCGCGCGCACGCCTCGACGCAGGCGATCGCACAGTTGCTTCCGTGCTATGCCGGCCCGCTGCTGATGCAGGAGATCGCCGCGCTGCGAAGCGTGCTCGAGACGCCGCGCCGCCCAGTGGCGGCGGTGATCGGCGGCGCCAAGGTATCGACCAAGATTCCGATCCTCACCAACCTCGTCTCCAAGGTCGACAAGCTGATTGTTGGCGGCGGCATGGCCAACACCTTCCTGCTCGCGCAGGGCATCGGCATCGGTGCGTCCCTCGCGGAGGCGGAAATGACGGATACCGCAGGCGTCATCCGCAAGACAGCCGAGCAGCATGGATGCGAGGTGGTGCTGCCCGAGGACGCTGTGGTGGCGCCCAAGCTTGCCCCGGGTGCCACGGCCCGCGTGGTCGCCGTGCACGCAACGCCCAGCGATGCCATGATCCTCGACGTCGGCCCGGCGACGGTGGCCCACGTGTGCGCGCTGCTGCGCGCCTGCCACACCCTGATCTGGAACGGTCCGCTCGGCGCATTCGAGGTGGCGCCATTCGGCGAGGGGACGTTCGCGGTCGCGCGCGAGGCCGCACGGCTCACCCAGGCCGGCCAACTGCTGTCGGTCGCCGGCGGGGGAGACACCCTGGCCGCGCTCAATGCCGCCGGCGTGGCCGGCGCCTTCAGCTATGTATCGACCGCGGGCGGCGCCTTCCTCGAATGGCTCGAAGGCCGCACGCTGCCGGGCGTCGCCGCGCTCGCGGCAACGGGGTGAGGCGGCGGCGGCGCACTTTTTGTCCGCGCCGGCGGGGCAGCATTGACAGGGCCCGAGCAAGCCCGCACTCATGCACCATGGCTCGAAGAAAACGCTGCCGCCCGTGGGTGGCGCTCGGCGGAGCGTGTGCGCTCCTGTCGCTGGCCCTCCTCGCCAGCGCGGGCGCCCGGGCCGAGGACGATACCGAGCGCGAGCTGGCGCGCTATCGCGCGATGCTCGACGCGGATCCCTGGGCCAACCCTGGGCTGCTCGAGGCCGATCGCGGCGCGGCGCTGTGGAAGGAGGCGCGCGGGCCGAAGGGCGCTTCCCTTGCGGGCTGCGACCTAGGCAAGGGGGCGGGCGTGGTGGCGGGCGCCTTCGCCGAGCTGCCGCGCTATTTTGCCGATGCCGGCCGCGTCATGGATCTCGAAGGTCGCCTCGTGTGGTGCATGGAACGGCTGCAGGGCATGGACCGCACCGAGATCCTGAAGCGTCCGTACTCGGAGGCCAACGAGCAAGGTACCGATCTCGAGGCGCTCGCGACCTACGTCGCGGTCAACGCGCGTGAGCGCACCTTCGCCGCTCCCACCGCGCGCGCCGAGGAGCGCGCCGCGATCGCGCTCGGCGAGACGCTGTTCTTCCGCAGACAGGGGCCGCTGGATTTCGCATGCGCCAGCTGCCACGGCGCGACCGGAAAGCGCATCCGCCTGCAGCCGCTGCCCTTCCTCAGCGAGCCCGCAGAGGCGCGCAAGGTGATCGGCGCGTGGCCCGCTTATCGGGTTTCGCAGGGCACCGTGATGACCATGCAGCACCGCATCGCCGACTGCTACTGGCAGATGCGTCTGCCCAGCATCGGCTATGCCTCCGAGGCGACCGTGGCACTGACATCCTACCTCGTCGACCGCGCTCGTGGCGGAACCATCACCGCTCCGGCGATCAAGCGCTGAGGAC
>JBPYEF010000286.1:0-18168 GCA_051985875.1 Hyphomicrobiaceae bacterium | reverse complement strand
CGCGAAGCGTCCGCCATCGACGACGAGGCCACCGATGGCGATGCCGTGGCCCCCGAGGAACTTGGTCGCCGAGTGCATGACGATGTGCGCGCCATGCTCGAAGGGTCGGCAGAGGTAGGGCGTGGTGAAGGTCGAATCAACGGCCAGCGGCAGTCCATGTTTGCCGGCGACGCGCGCCACGGCGGCGATATCCAGCACCTCGAGCCCCGGATTGCCGAGCGTTTCGGCAAACAATAAGCGCGTCCTGTCGGTAATCGCGCGCTCGAAGCTTGAGGGATCTCGCACGTCGACCAATGTCGTCGTAATGCCGAAACGCGGCAGCGTGTGCACGAACATATTGTGCGAGCCGCCGTAGATGCGCGCGGAGGCAACGATGTGCTCACCGGCGCTGAGCAGCGTGGCGACGATCAGGTGCAAGGCCGCCTGGCCGCTTGCCGTAGCCACGGCGCCGACCCCTCCCTCGAGGGCGGCGATGCGCTCCTCGAGCACGGCGACGGTCGGATTGGAGATGCGCGAGTAGATGTGCCCGGTGCGCTCCAGGTTGAACAGCTGCGCGGCCTGCTCCGTATCCTCGAATACGTAGGAGGTCGTCTGATAGATGGGCACGGCGCGTGCGCGTGTGGCCGCGTCGGGCTGTTGGCCCGCGTGCAGGCTCAGGGTCGCGAAGCGCGGTGGCCTGGGCGCGGTCATGGCTGGGGACCGAGCCCTAACTCGCGCCGGCGGCCGCACCGGCCGCTTGCGCGCGACGCGGAGCGCGGCTGCCGCAACCGGGCGTCTGCGGCGCCGGCAACAGCAGGAACGCCGCCCGCCTTGCCTGGCAAGAGGCGATCCTTCTTGTCCGGCGCCGGCTCCGGCGCGGACTTCGACATTGGCTCCGACGCTGACACTGGCTCCGCCATTGTGGCCGCAGCCGGTTCAATAGGTCTTCGCTTTGGCCGCGGGCCCCTTGCCGCGCACTTCGTTGATAGCCTGCAACGCTGCCACCGCAAGCAACCGCACATCGTTGAGGATCGTGCACATCTGGAAGCCCTGAGCAAAGCGCCGCGCGGCCGTCTTCGGCCCGTCGGTGTGCACACCGGCGATCAGCCCGTGCTTGCGCGTCGTGCCGGCGATCGTCTCGATTGCCGCCAGCACTTCGTGATCGCTCGGATCCAGCGTCGGCGGCTTGCCGAAGCTCAAGGAGAGGTCGGAAGGGCCGACGTACACCCCATCGATGCCCTGGACGGAGAGAATCTGTTCGAGATTGTTCACCCCTTGGCGCGTTTCCACCATGGCAAACAACAGCACTTCGGCATTGGCACTCTGCCAATAGTCGGCGCCGTATTGCGCCGCACGAAACGGCCCGAAGCTGCGCTCGCCGAGCGGCGGATAGCGGCCCGCGCGCACCAGGGCCTCCGCCTCGGCGCGCGTGTTGATCATTGGACAGATGATTCCCATGGCACCGGCGTCGAGCACGCGCATGATATGCCCGGGATCGTTCCACGGCACGCGCACGAGCGGCGTCGCATCGCCGCCGCTGCGGATCGCCTGCAGAAGCGGCACGATGTCGTTGATGTCGCTGGCGCCGTGCTGCATGTCGATGGTCACGCTGTCCCAACCCTGGGAGGCATAGATTTCCGTTGAAAAGGCGTTGGGAATGGCAACCCAACCGCCAACACAGGGTACGCCGTCCGCGATCTTCTTCTTCAGTGTGTTCGCTTTCATCGCTCGCCTTGCCTCCTGTAACCGCTAGCCCAACTCAAGCCTTGTCGTAGTCCACGCCGCCCATCTGCGACAGTGGCGCCGCCCGCCGGCGACGCTGGCCCCGGCAGCCCGTCAGTGAATCTCGTCCTGTTTGGCGAGCGCCTCGCGCAGCTTGGCAACGGTGAACCCCGGTGCCCGCGCCATGTCCAGGATCGCCGCTTCCTTGCGGGCCAGCAGATCGCACGCCGCCGGGATCTGCGGCGCGGCGGCCTCTGGTATCGTCACCGCGCCGTGCCGGTCGGCATGCACCAGATCGCCAGAACGCACCAGCATGCCGGCAACACGCACCTCCTTGCCAAAATCGTGCAGGTGCACATGGGCGTGGCTTGGCCCGATCGAACCGGCCAACACCTGGAAGCCCGGTGCCCACTGGTCGAGATCGCGGATGCTGCCGTCGGTGACGACACCAAGCAACCCGAGACCCTTGTGCACCGCGCTCATCACCTCGCCCCAGAAGGCGCCGAAGCCGTCGAGCGGGTCGTCGAGATCCTGGATCACCATCACGCCGGGCGACGGCGCACCGGCGACATACTCGTAGTAGGCAAGGCGCTGCTCGCGCTGCGCCTTGGTATCGAGGTGATGGGCATGGGTGGCGCGAATGGTTGCCGTCTTGGCGTGGCCGACGATCGGCGGCAGGTGCGGGAACGGGCACACCAGCGGCCGCACGGTGAAGCCGGTCAGCCGACGCCCGGGGTCGACGATCTCAAGCGCGTTGCAAATGGTCGGCGTGTCGTAGCTTGCGAGCTTGGCGATGAGGGCGGCGTCAATCATGGGCTCTCCCGTTACCGGCTGGTGCGCGATCAGCCCGCAGGCAAGCCGGCTTGCTGCAGGCGGTTCTCATCAACGCCGACCTCGCGGGCCGCCACCATGAGCGATGCCCAGGTGCCCTCGGATAGCGGCACGCCGTCGGCCAGGCGCTGGGTCCGCGTGCGCTGCTCGGGCTCGCCAGGAATCAGCACCTCGCCCCCGGGCGATGCCGGCCGAGCACTCTTGAAATAGGCGATGTAGCGCGCCACGTCGCGCGGGAAGAACCCCTCCGGATCGAGCACCTTGGGGTCGACGTAGAAGGACAGCAGGCCGTTGCCGAAGCGCTGCCCCTCTCCGGTGGCGCTCATTCCCGTAAGCGAGCCGCCGAGCAGCTCGCACATCAGCGCCAGACCGGAGCCCTTGTGCTCGCCGAAGGCGCGAATGGCGCTCGTACCCTTGCTGGTGTCGCGCCGACCGGTTGGCGTGTAGTCGCCATAGAGCATGTGCGGATCGCTGCCCATGGCTCCGTCACCGGCGATCAACGCGTTCTCCGGCAATCGCTTCCCACCCTGGCTCGCAACCAGCACCTTGCCCTCGGCGACCAGGGAGGTTGCAAAGTCGAGAATGACAGGCGCCTCGCCGGGGCGAGGGATGCCGACCGCGAATGGCGCCGTCGAGAGCCGACGTGCGGTACCGCCGAAGGGCGCAACAAGTACGCTCCCCGAGGCATTGACGAAGTGCACCGAAACGAGGCCAGCAGCTGCCGCCATCTCCGCCCAGTCGCCGATGCGGCCGACGTGTCCGGCGTTGCGCAGCGCCACCAGGGCCAGGCCCATGGTCCGGCACTTGGCGATGCCGATCGCCACGGCCTGCGGCGCCACCGTCTGACCGAAGCCGTAGAGCCCATCCACCACCGCCAACACCGGCGTCTGCGTCACTATTTGCACCTTACGATCGGCGACGACCGCGCCATCCTTCTTCCACTGCAGGTAGCGCGGAACGCGCGCCACGCCGTGGCTGTCGTGGCCGGTAAGATTGGCGGCGACCAGATAGGTGCCGATGCGCTCGGATTCTTCCCGCGAGCAGCCGGCCCTGAGGAAAATCTCGCACACGAGCTCGCGCAGCCTCCCCGCCTCGACTGTCACCATCACGGCCACTCCCGAAACGCCTACGCGCTGCCGTCAAAACGGCGCGCATCGCGCGAACCGCGGCCTCTTGTAGCACGGCGTCCAGCGCACGGCACACAGGCCGGGGCCCGTACTGGCCCCGTACTGGCCCCGTACTGGCCCCGTACTGGCAAAGGCGGCGACGCAATCAACCCAACGGCGGCCGTGGCGCAGGTGGCGCGCGGTGAGGCGGGGGCAACCTGGTGCCCGCATCGGGCCTTGCCTGGCACCGCATCGGCGCCGCGCGGTGATGGCACGCCCAGTGCGCCGGCGGGAAGCAGCAACCCCCCCTCACGGGCCGACCAACTCGCCGCGCAGCGCTCGGGCAATCAGCTGGCGGGTTTCTTCTACCCCGAACAGCGCGATGAAGCCGCCAAAGCGCGGGCCCTGCGACTGCCCGAGCAGCACCTCGTAGAGGGCCGCAAACCAGGTGCGCAGCGGTTCGAAGGCATGCTCCTTGCCGACCGCATAAACGAGGTTCTGCAGTGCTTCCCCGCTGGCGCCCGGAGCGACATCGCCGAGCGCGGCGGCGAGCGCCGCCAGCGCCTTGCGCTCGCGATCGGTTGGCAGGCGGTAGGTCTTCGCCGGCTTCACGAAGTCGTGATAGTAGCGAATGCCATAGCCGACCAGTTGGTCGAGCAGTGGATGGTCCTGCGGCGTGGCCTGCGGGGCATACTTGCGGATAAAGCCCCAGAGCGTTGCCTTGTCCTCTGCATTCGACACCGACACGAGATTGAGCAGCTGGGCAAAACTGATCGGCAATTCGGCCTGCGGCGGATGGCCGACGTGGATGTGCCAGACGGGGTTCTCCAGCTGCGCCTTCGGCTCCTCGCCCGGGAAGTGCGCGACATGCGCCAGATACTCGTCAACCGTCTTCGGGATCACGTCGAAGAACAGCCGCTTTGCCGCCCGCGGCTTCTGGTACATGAACAGCGCCAGACTGTCCTGGGGTGCATAACGCAGCCAGTCCTCCACGGTCAGCCCGTTGCCCCTGGACTTGGAGATCTTGCCGCCGTTCTCATCGAGGAACAGCTCGTAGATGAAGGTCTCGGGCGGGGTACCGCCGAGCGCCCGGCAAATCTTCGAGGACAGCGACACCGAATCAATCAGGTCTTTGCCGCACATCTCGTAGTCGACACCGAGCGCGGTCCAGCGCAGCGCCCAATCCGCCTTCCATTGGCATTTGACGCGGCCGCCGGTGACCGAGGTCGTGACGTTCCTGCCGGTGTCGGGGTCGCGGTAGACGATGCTCCCCGACGCGAGGTCCCGCTCCAGCGTCGGCACTTGCAGCACCTTGCCGGTCGCCGGCGAAATGGGCAGGAACGGGGAATAGGTGGCGCGTCGCTCGGGACCGAGCGTCGGCAGGATGATGTCGAGCACCGCGTCGAAGACCGCGAGCATCCGGAGCAGCGCGGCATCGAACAGCCCACCCCTATAGCACTCGGTCGCCGACAGGAACTCGTAGGGAATGGCGAGGCGATCGAGGAATCGCCTGAGCATCGCGTTGTTGTGGGCGGCGTAGCTCGGATAAGCATCGCCGAACGGGTTGGGCACGGAGGACAGCGGCTTGTCGAGATGCCGGGCGAGCAAATCCCTGTTCGGCACGTTGTCCGGCACCTTACGCAGTCCGTCCATGTCGTCGGAAAAGCTCAGCAGCCGCGTGGCACAGCGTCCCTCGGTCAGTACCTCGAAGGCATGCCGCACCATGCCGGTGCGTACCACCTCGCCGAAGGTACCAATGTGCGGCAGCCCCGAGGGACCATAGCCGGTCTCGAAGACGACCGCTCGAGCCCCACGCGCCGGCCCCGCGGCAATGCGCTTTACGATGCGCCGCGCCTCCTCGAAGGGCCAGGCGCGCACATCGTTGGCGAGCGCGGCGAGGGAATGGGCGGGCGGGGGCATGGCCGCGGTCCTTGGCATTAGCTTTCCTATTGACCGCCCTCGTCCCCGTCAATCGTCGGGGGCGTTTGCCGCGGCGGCAATGCGCCAACGCGCGCTAGCGCTGCCGTCGCCGTTGCGCACCTACCAGCGCAGGCGCGTCATGGCGGCAACCGCCGGTGGGATGCCTGGTGCGGAGAACATCGTCGCCAGGAGGTCCCGATCGATCTCCCCGACGCGCAGCAGCTCGCGATCGTGAATGCCTCCGGCGATCAGCAGCGCGTCTACCCCAAGCCCGCGCGCGGCGGCCAGATCCGTGCGCACCGCATCCCCGACACTTAGGATGCGCTGCAGGGGCAGCGACTTTCCACTGAGGCTGCACGCGCGTTCGAGCGCCGCGGCATAGGCCGCAGGGTGCGGCTTTCCCGCCCAGAACACGTCCCCGCCGCGGCGTTCGTATTCTACCGCGATGCTGCCGGCACATAGCAGCCGGGTTTTGCCCACGTCGACGACCAAATCCGGATTGGCGCAGACAAACGGCAGACCGCGCGCCAGGCCGGCGGCGATCAGTTCGCGATAGTCCTCGACCGATTCCCTGCGATCGTCGAAAAGGCCCGTGCAGATGATTGCCTCCGCCTCCGCAAGCGCCACTTGTTGCGGCACGGGCAGGCGCACGTAAAGGCGGTAGTCGCGCCGGCTCGGGCCGACCTGGTGCAGCAGCCGGTAGCCTTTTTCGGCAACGTGGCGCAGGGCGATGTCGCCCGACGACACAATCCCGTCCCAGGCGTCCCTGCGTACCCCGGTTTTGGCAAGCACCTCCGCGACGCCCTCCTCGGGCATCGGCGCATTGGAGACGAGGACCACCGTACCGCCTTGGGCGCGAAAGCGGGCCAGCGCCTCGCCGGCCGTCGCGTGGGCGCGCCGCCCATCGTGCAGAACCCCCCAAACGTCACAGAACACCGCTTCGTAGCGCACGAGCAGCGGTCCGGCGTGGGCGATGATCGGGGGCGTCATGTCGGCACACGCAGGGGTGACGAGCGCGGCAAGCGGCGTGCCCTACGCGCGGTTGCGGCCACTAGTAGCGCATTGCGACTGGAACACAACAGCCAACATGATGCATGTTGGCTCGTCGCACCCGCCCGCACCATGAGGCGCCAGCATGCTGTTCCCCGACTTCGAGCTCGAACACGTCGACATCGGCGAGGGTAGCTTGCGCGTGCGTCGCGGCGGATCCGGTCCACCGCTGTTGCTGCTGCATGGCAACCCCCAGACGCATGCCATGTGGCACGCCGTTGCTCCCGAACTCGCCAACCGCTTCACGGTGATTTGCCCGGACCTGCGCGGCTACGGCGGCTCGCTGAAACCCGAGGCCACTGCTGACCACGCACCTTATGCGAAGCGGGCTATGGCCGGCGACATGGTGCGCCTGATGCAGCGGCTCGGCCACGCGCGGTTTGCACTGGCCGGCCACGATCGCGGTGCACGCGTCGCGCACCGTCTCGCCCTCGATCATTCCGAGCGCGTCCTGAAGCTCGCCGTTCTCGACATCATCCCCACCATCGAGCATTTCGAACGCGCCGACATGGCATTCGGACTGAGCTACTATCACTGGTTCTGGTTTGCCCAGCCCCACCCGTTTCCAGAGGTGATCATCAATGCCGCGCCGGAAGCGTGGTTCAAGGCGCATACCAGCCGCGATCCGGAACGGCGCTTTTCCTTCCACCCCGAGGCGCTCGAAGACTACCTGGCAGCGGCGCGCACGCCGGCGATGATTCGCGGCATGTGCGAGGATTATCGTGCAGCCGCCAGCGTCGACCTGCAGCATGACCGCGAAAGCCGCGCCGCCGGCGACAAGGTAGGCTGCCCGATCCTGGTATTGTGGGGGGCGAAGGGGAAAATCGGGCAATGGTATGCGCCGTTGGCCATCTGGCGTCAGTATTGTCGCGCCGAGGTGACGGGCGGCCCTATCGACAGTGGCCACTACCTGGCCGAGGAGGCGCCGCGTGCCGTGCTCGCCGCCTTTGCCAGCTTCTTTTAGCAACGAGCGTTTGCACCTAGACGACGCCCTTTGCGCGCAATTGGCCGATTGCCTCGCGATCGTAGCCCAACTCCCCGAGGATCTGGTCGGTGTGCTCGCCGAGCGTTGGCGCGCGGTGGCGAATCGACCCTGGGGTCGCCGAGAGCCATACGGGCGCCTTGGCGATCGGCGCTGGGCGTGGCGCGCCCGGAAACTCCATCGGCTGAAAGAAGCCCATCTGCCGGATGTGCGGATCGTCGAGCGTCTGCTGTGGCTTCAGCACCGGGCCCGACGGTATCTTGGCCTCGGCCAACTCTGCGAGCACCGCCGCCGTGGTCCGCTCGGCACACCACCGGCTCATGCGCTCGCTGATGATCGCGCCGTTGTCACCGCGCGCGATGTCGGATTGAAAGCGCGGATCGGTCAGCCAGTGCTCCTCGCCCATCAGCCTTGCCCAGCGCCGAAACAGCGGTTGGCCGATCACCTGCACGAGCACCCAACCGTCCCTGGTGCGGAAGATGTCGACGGGTGCTGCCGTCTGGCCGCGATTTCCGGTCGGCACGCGATCGGGTTTGATCACCGCCTGCTCGATAAGCAGCGCGTTGCCGAATGTGACCGCCGTCGCCAGCAGCGCGCCCTCGACCCACTGTCCCTTGCCGCTCGCCCGGCGCGCCATCAGCGCCGCCATGGTGCCGAACGCCAAGTGCAGCGCCGTCCCGAAATCGACCCATGGCACCTGCGCGCGGTAGGGCTGGTCCGTCTCGCCCGTCATGTAGACGGCACCCGACATCACCTGACCGACGCCGTCGAAGCCAACCCGCTCGCTGTAGGGTCCACCGCGACCATAGGCCGTCACCGTTGCCAGGATGATGTCGCCCTTGATCGCCGTCAGGCTATCATAATCGAGGCGCATGGCGCTGAGCGTCTGCGGCGGCAGGTTGGCCACGACTACGTCGGCGGTGGCGACCAGCCGGCGGACGACCTCTTGCCCTTCGGGGCGCATCGGATCGAGGGTTAGCCCGAGCTTGTTTCTGTTGATCTGCAGGAACAGCGCGCCTTCCCCCGTGGACGCGACCGGAGCCTGGTAGCGATCTTCGCTGCCGTCCCGCTTCTCGATGCGGATCACCTCGGCCCCCTGCTCGGCGAGCAGAGCAGCGCAGTACGGGCCGGCAATGTAGCGGCCGAAATCGAGCACCCGGATACCCGCAAGCACGCCGGCCATGCTGTCCCTCCTCGCCGAATTGGTTCCCGTGCCTGCTCAGCCGCGCCTCTGCCGCGACCGCAGCGCCGCGCATCTCACGGCCGCACTTGCCCGGTTCCGCGCACGATGTACTTGAAGGTCGTAAGTTGCTCGACGCCGACGGGCCCGCGCGCGTGCAGCCTGCCCGTGGCGATGCCGATCTCGGCTCCCATCCCGAATTCGCCGCCGTCGGCGAATTGCGTCGAGGCGTTGTGCAGCACGATCGCACTGTCGAGATCGGTGAGAAAGCGCTCGCCGGTGGCTCGATCCTCGGCGACGATGCTGTCCGTGTGCTGCGAACCGTATGTGCGAATGTGCGCCATCGCACCTTCAACGCCGTCGACGGTTTTGACGGCGATGACGGCATCGAGATACTCGGTCGCCCAATCCGCCTCCGTGGCCGGCTTAACCCTGGCATCGGCGCGCATGGCCGCTGCGTCTCCCCGCACTTCGCAGCCCGCGGCGAGCAGCGCTCCAAGCAGCGCGCGAACAAAGTCCGGCGTCAGCGCGCGGTCGACCAGCAAGGTCTCGGTTGCACCACACACGCCCGGGCGCCGCATTTTGGCGTTGACGGCGATCGCCTTGGCCATCTCGAGGTCGGCGCTGCGATCCACGTAGGTGTGGCAGAGCCCCTCAAGGTGAGCGAACACGGGTACGCGCGCCTCCTGTTGCACGCGGCCCACCAAATCCTTGCCGCCACGGGGCACGACGACGTCGATCGCGCCCTCGAGCCCTTGCAGCATCAGCCCGACGGCGGCGCGATCGGCCGTTGGCACGAGCTGCACCGCGTCCGGCGGCAGATCTGCTGCGTCGAGACCTCGCGCCAGGCATTCGGCGATCGCTCGGCTCGAGTGCCGGCTTTCCGATCCGCCGCGCAGGATTGCGGCATTTCCCGCCTTGATGCACAGCCCTCCCGCATCCGCTGTGACGTTCGGGCGGCTCTCATAGATGATACCGATCACCCCGAGGGGCACCCGCACCCGCGCGATCTTAAGGCCGTTCGGCCGCGTCCAGCCGGCAATCCTGTTACCGACCGGATCGGGCATCGCAGCGACCTCCTCAAGGCCCTTGGCCATCGCGGCGACGCGTTGCGCGTCCAGGGAGAGCCGGTCGAGGAAGGCGCTCATTCTGCGGTGCGGGGGCAGAGCCGCGACGTCGCGCGCATTCGCGGCCAGGATCGACGGCGTTTCTCGACGCAGTTGTTCGGCGGCACGCAGCAACGCTGCGTTCTTGGCTGGCGTTGCTGCGCGTGCGAGCCGTGCGGCGGCGGCCCGCGCCTTGCGGCCGATTGCGCGCATGACCTCACCGAGCTCCCCTTGGTACTCGCTGGTAGCGCTCGTCGTCGTCGTCATGGACATGCATCCGCGATACTTGCCGCCGGCCGTGCGACCCCCGGCGGGCACAGCGGTGCTCGGCTGCTAGGGTCTGCTCAGCACCATGTCGTCGCGATGGATCAGGGCAGCGCGGCCTTCATAGCCGAGAATGGCGGCGATGTCCTTGCTCTTCTTGCCGATGATGCGGGCGGCATCGTCGCTGGCGTAGGCGATCAACCCACGCCCGAGATCCCGGCCGCTGCGCGAGCGGATCACCACGGCATCGCCGCGCTCGAACGCCCCCTCAATGCGCGTGACACCCGCCGGAAGCAGGCTCTTGCCCGAGCAAAGCGCGCGCTCTGCCCCTCCATCGATCTCGACAAATCCCTTGGGCTCTAGCTGCCCCGCAATCCAGCGCTTGCGCGCGGCAACGGGGTCGGATGGGGCGAGGAACCAGGTGCAAGGGGCCCCTCCGGCGAGGGCACGCAATGGATGCAGCACCGCGCCCGAGGTGATGACCATGTTGGTGCCCGAGGCAAGCGCGATCTTTGCCGCCTCGATTTTGGTAACCATGCCGCCGCGCGACAGCTCGCTGTCCGCACCCCCGGCCATGGCTTCGATCTCGCGCGTTACCTGGCGCACCTCGCGGACGAGCACGGCTCCTGCCGTGCGCCCGGGCGGGGCGGTGTAGAGGCCCTCGACATCGGAGAGCAGCACCAGGCAATCGGCGCTCATCATGCTGGCCACCCGTGCCGAAAGCCGATCGTTGTCGCCGTAGCGAATCTCGGCCGTCGCCACGGTGTCATTCTCGTTGACGACGGGTATTGCCCGCACGGACAGCAGGGTATCTATCGTCTGGCGTGCGTTGAGGTAACGCCGCCGCTCCTCTGTATCGCTGAATGTCAGCAGGATCTGCGCGGCCGTCAGGCTGCGCGCCGCGAACACTGCCTGATAGGCGCTGGCGAGCGAAATCTGGCCAACGGCCGCCGCAGCCTGCGATTGCTCGAGTTCCAGGGCGCCGCCAGAAAAGCCGAGCACCTGCCGGCCGAGCGCAATCGCTCCCGACGACACCACGATCACCTGCTTGCCGCGATCAACGAGCGCGGCGATGTCATCGGCCAGCGCCGCAAGCCAAGTCGACTTCAATTCTCCGCGCGCGCGGTCGACGAGAAGGCTCGAGCCGATCTTGACGACAATGCGCCGCGCGCTCGCCCACTCGGGGCGCTGACGGGCGGACGCGGGCGGGTTCTCGGGACCCGACATGGGCAATGCTTTGGGTAATGCTTCGTGCGATGGGAGCTTTGAGTACGCAATCGTTTAGCAGGACCAAGGCCGCCGCGTAAGCTCTCAGCGGCAGCTTCTCGATTGGCGTCGAACGCCTCCACTGACCTCGCGGCAGGGAAAGCGGCGGCCGCTCGGCTACGCTACTGCAGCAGGGGCCGGACGCCGCCGCGGTTTACCCGCGCGAGCCGCGCCGCCGCGGCCAATGCCCACTATGCCCGCGCCGCCTGCACTTTCTGCACTTCAGGGGCGTCTGAAATCGCTCTGCGCATGCGCGTGGCTAGGCCCCGCCTCGGCCGTCAGGAGCGGATCTCGGAGCGAGCAGAAAGTCGCGTCCGCGGCCCCGGCGCGCCGCGATCGCATTGCGCAAATGCGCTTCCGCGACCCCCATATCGTCGGCAACTCCCGATGCCGGGTCATCAAGGTGGCAATGCCAGGCAAAACGCGCCATT
The DNA here is from genome assembly GCA_051985875.1 of Hyphomicrobiaceae bacterium. Classification (GTDB taxonomy): domain Bacteria; phylum Pseudomonadota; class Alphaproteobacteria; order Rhizobiales; family Hyphomicrobiaceae; genus AWTP1-13. Next base: position 6,331 of record JBPYEF010000286.1, on the reverse strand, counting down.
GCGCCCTCGGCAACGCAACCAATGGCCAGCAGCGGATCCGCCTCGGTAAAGAAGTTGACCACGCCGGTATACGGACAACGCGTTTTGATGATCACGTCTGGCCTCATGATCACGTCGGCCTCCTCGGGTCTCGCCTCCGCCACATCTTCTGCCCCTACTTTAGTCGTAGCCTAACAAAGCCAGACGCGTGTGACACCCTGAAGGGTTCGGCGCTGCAGCATTTGGGGTGTGTACAACCGTTGCGGCGGTGCGCCCCGACCGGCGACGTGCGCCCTCGCGGCGGCGATCTACTGCCACAGGTAGGCTGCGTTCCTCACCTGCCGCCGCCAGCGCAGCAGTTGCCGGCGCTCCCTTGTCCGCTGTTCGCGCCGCTCCTTGTTGGCATGCTCCAGTCCCTCCTTGGCGGTGTGCTCTTTTGCTAGCTGCACACCGATCTCCTTGCCGACCCGCTCGGCCTCCGCCCGCGATGCGTGTTCCCCATCGAGGCGCTGGCGCAGCTCCTCGCGTGCGCGCACCGCGGTGGCAAGCTGCTCGCGCGTTTCCTGCAGCGTCCGTTGCGCGCCCTCGACGGCCGCGCGACTGCGTGCGAGCTGATCCTGCAGCTCGAGGCGGGCACGCTCGCGCTCCCCTTGCACGAGTTTTTCTGCGCTCGCACGTGCCGTTTTTTCCGCATTCTGCCGGGCGACACGCTGCGTCGCCAACTGCCCGCGTAGCTCCTGCAATTCGCGGGCCGCCGTCCGGGCTTTGCCGACCTGCTCCGCAAACCCGCCGGGGGTGCCTTCCGGGCTGCCCACTCGGTTGCTGGCGGACACCGCGCGGGGGTCGGCCAGAGCCAGCGCGCAGGCCACGACCACCGCTATGGCAAACGTCATCGCCAGAAGGCCAGTGCTGAGGGCCAGGCGGCGCGCGGCGCTCTCGAGGAGGCCGCCGACGCCGCCCCTTGCGCGCGCCGTCTGCCCCTGCCGCCGCGGAGCATAGGTGCCGAAGTACCAAATATGGCCTTCCGGATCACGGCAGGAATACCCGCGTCCGCTGCATTCCTCATCGATCTCGAGTACGATCTTCGCCCCGGCCGCGACCGCCTTGGCGCGGTGCACGCTGGGGTCGTCAACGACGATGTAGCAGATCTGGGTCTCGGCGCCGCCGGCCTGCTCCGGTTGTGTCATCAACCTGCCCACCGGCGAATCTTCGACCGGACCGAGCATGATCATCCCGTCGCCGAAGGTCAGTTCCGCATAGCGAACCGAGCCGTCCGCTCCACCGACCACGGCGCGTGTCGCAAACCCGAACGCCGCGGACAGCCAGGTAATGGCCGCCGCCACGTCACGGTAGCGCAGCGTCGGCACGATCGTCCTCTGTTTGACAGCGTCGTCGGTGTGCATGGCGCAATCCCCTTGCCGGGAGCACTCCTGAGATGGGCCAGCTGCCATTCGAAGGGGATTCGATGAATACTTCCTTTCCAATCGCGTTTTATTCTGCTGCAGCCTGCTCTTAATCCCGCAGGTTGCGACCGGCAGAAAAGCGTTCGCCCGCCGCTGCCGCGGGGCGCGCCGGCAGCCGAGTCGCGAACCGCGCAGGGATGCACGGCATCCTCTTAATATGGCTGCCAGAGCTTCATGGCTGCCAGGGCCGGCGCTCCGACGCATCGGCGGCGGCGAGCTTCGCTCGGGCTTTGGCTATTTCCCGCGCAAGCCCCGTGAGCGCGTCCGCAACGCCCTTGCCCGAGACGGCGGAGAGCGCGAGTGGCTTTTTGTGTGCCGCCGCCCTGAGGGCAGCGAGCTTGGCGGCAATACCTGCCTCGTCGAGGGCGTCGCACTTCGACAGCGCGACGATCTCTTTTTTCCGGAGCAGATCGGCGCCATAGGCCTTGAGCTCGGACCTTGTCGTGCGATAGGCCGCGCCGACATCATCGGCCGTGGCATCGACGAGGTGCAGAAGCACCCGGCAGCGCTCGATGTGCCCGAGAAAGCGCGTGCCCAGCCCAGCACCGGCATGTGCCCCCGCAATCAACCCCGGAATATCCGCGAGCACGAAATCCAGCCCAGGGGCGCGCACGACCCCGAGCTGCGGATGCAGCGTGGTGAAGGGATACTCGGCGATCTTCGGCTTTGCCGCGCTCACCGCGGCAAGAAATGTCGACTTGCCGGCGTTCGGCAGGCCGACGATTGCCGCATCGGCAATCAGCTTGAGGCGCAGCCAAACGGTGAGCTGTTCGCCGGGGAGGCCCGGATTGGCGCGCCGCGGCGCCTGGTTGGTTGCGGATCGGAAATGCGCGTTGCCAAAACCGCCGCTGCCCCCGGCAGCGATGCGCGCCCGGTCGCCAGGCTGCATTAATTCGGCGAGGAGGGTCTTCTCATCTTCGGCAAACACCTGCGTGCCCGGAGGAACTTCGATGACCACGTCCCGTCCCGCCGCACCCGCACGGTTCTTGCCCATGCCGCCGCGGCCCCTTTCGGCCGTGAAGTGCTGGCGAAATCGGTAATCGATCAGCGTATTGAGGTTGGCGACACAAGCGACCCACATGTCGCCACCGTTGCCTCCAGGACCGCCGTCCGGGCCGCCAAATTCGATGAACTTCTCGCGGCGAAAGGAAACGCAGCCCGCGCCGCCGTCGCCGGATTGCACGTAGATCTTGGCTCGATCGAGGAACTTCATCGAAAAACGTTAGGCGCCCAGGCGCGAGGCTCATAGCTCGAGGCGGTCGAACCACACGCGCCAGCGCGAGCGCGCCACTTCTTTGAAGATCACCGCTTCCGTCGCGTGTTGCGCCTGTTTGCGATCGAGCCAATAGGTGACCGCCTCGACCTCGCACCCCCGCGCATTGCAGGTAATACGCGCCCTGCCGACCGGTTGAAAGCCTAGCTTGCGCAGCACGCGCTCGGAGGCACGGTTGTCGACGAAGTGCGCGGAGGAGTAGCCGGGGAGACGGGGGTTTTTCAACCCTTCTCGCAGCACCACCCGTGCCGCCTCCGTGGCGTAGCCGTGACCCCACCAGGGACGACCAAGCCAAAAGCCGAGCTCGGCGGTGCCGGATGCCCTGCGGTAAAAGCCGGCGCCGCCGATCAACTGGCCTTCGCGTTCAATGGCGAAACGCACCTCGCCCCGCATTGGGGCCAGCCATGCGAACGCCTGCCGGCGCGAAAAGGGATAGGGAATATCGCTGGTCATCGAGGCGACGGCCCAATCCCCAGCGAGGCGGGCGAACTCCCCGGCATCGGCGCTGCGAAACGGGCGCAGCCTCAGTCGGTCTGTTTCAATTTTTACCATCGGCCCCAGCGTTGCCGTCGCAAGGCGTGCCCGTCAACCCTTCGCGTTGCAGTGGCCGTTGGAAAGCGGCAGGCCGCTCCCGCCTATCCGCCGGCAGCCTTCTCCTCACGCTTGACTGAGACGTAGACACGCCCGTTGCGCTTGGTGGCAAATTCTACGTTGCCTTCGATCAGGGCAAAGAGGGTGTGATCCGTCCCCATGCCGACGTTGCTACCGGGATGCCACTGGGTGCCCCGCTGGCGCACCAGGATATTGCCGGCAAGGACCCGCTCGCCCCCGTACTTTTTGACGCCCAACCGGCGTCCGGCGGTATCGCGCCCATTGCGCGAAGAGCCGCCTGCCTTCTTGTGTGCCATGTGTGTTGTTCCTTACGAGCCCAGCTGGCGAGGCCCTTGGCAGGGACCCTCAACCCGCGACAATCTCCTTGATGCGCACCGTGGTCTGATGCTGGCGATGGCCACGCTTGCGCCGCGAATTCTTCCGCCTACGCTTCTTGAATGCGATGACCTTGGGCGCGCGCCCCTGCGAGACGACCTCCGCCACCACCTTGGCCCCGGACAGCGCGGGGGAGCCAATCTTCGGGTCGCCTGCGCCGCCGAGCATCAACACTTCACCAAATTCCACCGTTGCGCCCGCCTCGCCGGCGATCTTCTCGATGGTCAGCAGGTCGTCGGCAGCAACACGATATTGCTTGCCGCCTGTCTTGATGACAGCGTACATCATTGTTTCCCTTAAGCAAACTGCGCTGGGGACCACCCGTAGACCGGCGCCCTGGCGGCGGCCGCATCCCCCGGGGGCGAATTCGCGCGCACTATCAGGGAGGCTTGGGGTAAAGTCAACGTGCCGCAAGACCTTGCGATTTCCTTCCGAGGATCGAATGCAGATGGCCCCCGTCACGGCGGATGCCTCGTCGCCATGCAGCACCTGTGGCGCGTGCTGCGCCTATTCACGGGAATGGCCGCGCTTCTCGACCGAAGATGAGGCGGCGCTGGCGCGTATCCCAACGCGGTACGCCGACCACGATCGCGGGCGCATGCGCTGCGCTGGGGAGCGCTGCACGGCGTTGACCGGGACCGTCGGCGTCTCGACCTTTTGCGAGGTCTATAGCGTGCGTCCCGAGGTATGCCGCGCCTGCCAGCCGGGTGATGACGCCTGCGGGCTCGCGCGCACGTGGTTCGGGCTCGCTCCCTTGTCCAACGCGTCGATTGACCAGGCAGTGCATCAGGCAAGCAACGGCGCGCGCCATGCCGACCTCGATCCCTCTCCGGCGGACCGGGTCCGCCTCACTGGTGCGGATGCGCGCGCGGTTGGCCGATGACCGTACGTAAGCCTGCTCGCGGCGGGCAGCCGACATCGTTTCCGGTTTGATTTCGAGCACCGGTTCCGATTGATCCCGAGCAGCCGTTCCGGACCATTCTGAGCACCTGTTCCGTTCAGTCCGAGCAGGTCATGTGGGATGTCGGGGACAGACGCGGCGGTGCATCGCTTATCTGCAATTCGCCTTGGCCTTGGTCCCTTTCCACAGGGGGGAGACGAAGCCATTGGCTAAAGCGAGGCTACCGATGCGCAAGATCCGCGAGGTACTGCGCCGACGGCTCAGGGCATCGCGAGCCGCAGGTCGCGGCAAGCATGTCAATCGGGGCTACTACGGTCTTCGACTGCCTGCATCGCGCGCGAACCGCCGGCGTTGGCCGGCCGCTTCCAGAGGACACAACAAACGCGGCGCTGGAAGCACGATTGTTTCCAGCCACAATCGCGCTTGCCCAGGCCTAGGCGCGGCGGCCCATGCCCAAGTGGGCATCCAAGTGGGCATCGCCGCATCGTGAGCCGAAGCGACCGGTGTCGCACCAAATCATTGCATCGCATGGGATCGGCACTTGCTTTGATGCTCATCATAGACAGGACGTCAATCATAGACAGGACGTCAATCGCTTGGCCGATCGGCGACCGAAAGGGTTCCACGTCGAGGATGGCAATGCACCGTCCTTCTCTTGGACACCTCGCGCTCACCTAAAATCCGCAGACTTTATTGCCCAAGGCATCCTCTACCTTCACCTTGCGACGTATATCTTCTCCCCTGAAATGGGCATTCCCCGCTTGTCTACGTCAGCAATCGAATGATCAACACTTGCAAGGTTATCCTCGGCTTTGATTACGGCGATCCATTCTTCCGCCGCCTTATAGGCAATCTGCATATGGTCCAGTATTGCGATCTTTCGGAATTCGATTGAACTTATTCGGACTCAGTTTTCTTGCATGCTGCGCCGCGGATGAGCATCAGCTCAGCATCACCTTGAACGCTTGGCTCGGCGCCAAAGCTGCGGGTCAGCCTTCAAAGGTCTGGTGCTCCGCTTAACGTCGTCATTGAGGCTTTTCACGTTTTTTCAGCTTGCGCGGACTCAGTAAATCTCCAGCCATCTCCAACTTGCGCGAAAGAAAGATGGCTGCGTCGAGTTTGTGGAAGCTGCGCTTGCGGTAGAAGCGGAGTGCTTCCTCGTTGTTCTCCGCCACCTCGAGAACGATGTGCGTACATCCTCTGAGACGTGCCGCATGCTCGATCTGCTCGAACATGAAAGAGCCAATACCCATGCCGTGGTAGTCGGGATGCACGGCAATCTCCTCGACAAACAGGGGTCGCATTCCACGTTTCTCGAAGTATCGATGATTCATCCAGCTATCGGATCCCCCTATCTCATGTGAGTACTCGGAATAACCGACGAGTTCGGACTTCCCTCCTCTCTTGATTTCAAAAAGTAATTGCTCGACGCCTTCATCCTCGTAGGTCTCTACGAACCTTTTCTTGTGCCGAGGGCGCTGGAATTCAACCGTCTCGCGATTCACGCCGCGAAATACCATCTTAAGAAAGTGCCATACGCGATTGATGTCGCGCCGATGCATGCGGCGGACGTGCAGCTCAACCCCCGAGTCGCCATTCTTGCTAGCTGCGTGATATGGTGCGCTCGTTATGTCGTCGTCGGGCAGCATTGACAGCTATTCCAAATCTGGTGGCTAGCTTAGGCACAAGGGTACAGAGATTCAGGCTGCCGGTTCCGGTCGTGCCTAA